>JBOGVU010000005.1:0-63886 GCA_050692915.1 Actinomycetota bacterium
GTCTCACGGACGCCCTGGAGCGTCTGGCCGTTCGGCCGGGGACCCGGGTCCTGAACGGCCTGGCCCTGGGCGCGATCGTGGTCGTCGGAGCGGTCTCGGCGGCCTCGGCGGGCACCGGCCGGGTCACGCCGGTGCCGGCCCTGGCCCTGGCGGCCGTGTTCGTCCTGGCCGCCGTGGCCAAGGCCCTCAGGTGGCGGGCCTGGCGCCGGGCATTGACCGCCTACCGGATCCCGGCGCCGCTGGAGGAAGGGGCCGGCATAGCCGTTCCCCTGGCCGAGGCGGCGGTCCCGGCCTCGATCCTCGCCGGGGCCACCGAGCTGGGCGCCGGGCTGGCCCTGGTCCTTCTGCTCGCGTTCTCGGTGGCGGTCCTACGCGCCGCCCGGACCCAGGGCCACCGCCTCCCCTGCGGCTGCTTCGGCCGGGCCGACTCGCGCAGCGTCCGGGCCATCCTGGCCCGGAACCTGGCCATCGCAGGCCTGGCCATCGCGGCGGTGGCCTCGGGCCGCTCGCCGGTCCCTACGTTCGGCCCCGGGGATGCGGTCCCGGCGCTACTGGCGAGCGTGGGAGCGACGCTGACCGGTCTCCTCCTCCTTCGCGCGGGCCGGATCCTCCGGCGGGACCGGGCCTAGGGCCAGGGTTGGGGGAACGCGCCCTCGCCCGCCGCTGGGACCAAGTCCACACACGGACGGCACCGATGGGCCGTGAGGATCGATCGAGCTGACCACCGGAAGTAGGCCCGCTCCGGGGGGATCTCGAGGCGCTCCGGCGCCACCCGGACGACTACAGCTCGCCCCCCGGGACGCCCCGCGCCGGCCCCGCCGATCACCTGCCGTCCGCCCTCCCGGAGGATCAGCGCCCGCATCCGCCGGCCCGTGGACTTCACCAGGACGTGGAGGTCGAACCCCGGGTCTCCCCAGCTGTCGAAGGAGACCACGAAGTAACCCTCGTCCCACAGTCGCCGCTTGGAGGCCCGGCCGAACGTGGCGATCCGCCATGCGGACGGGCTGGCGCCGAGGGTGGCCGTCACCTGCCGGATGTCGAGGATCCCCCGGGTGTCGTTCGGATCACCGATCGAGGTGGTGACGCAGGAAAGGCCGGTACCCTCCGGGCAGACGTCGGCTCCGTTGCCGCCGTCGATCGAGTTCGTCCCCCCTTCGCCGAGGAGATAGTCGTCGCCGTCACCGCCCACGAGCGTGTCGTCGCCTTCGCCGCCATACAGGAGATCGGTCCCTCCCAGTCCGGACAGGACGTTGGGGCCGCCGTCGCCGCGAAGCACGTCGTCTCCCTGCGATCCGATCAGGTTCTCGATGCTCACCAGCTGGTCGTTCCCGGCGCCGGTGGCGATCCCCGCCGCCAGGTCCACCCGGATGCAGCAGGGAGAGGCCTCGAAGGAGGCCGTATCCACGCCGTCGCCACCTTCCAGGATGTCGTCCCCGTCGAGTCCGATGAGGATGTCGTCGCCGCCGAGGCCACAGATCACGTCGGGCCCTGGCGTCCCCGCGAGGACGTCGTCCTCCTCGGTGCCCTCGATCGTGCATTGAGCCACCAGGCGCGCCGGGTCGGGGGAGGTCGTGGGCCCGGGAACGGGGGTCGGATCCGAGGCCGCGGGTGGGGCCAGGAGGGCGACCGCGATCAGCGCTGCAGCGGCGGGGAAGGGCGTGCCGCGCACGGTCCCAGGCTACGCGAGGCCGCCGCGGCTGTCACGCTTCGCACCGGTGCGGCAGGATGGCCGCGGTGAACGCCCTCGACTGGGTCATCGTCGTTCTCTTGGTCCTCTCGCTCGCCACCGGGTTCCGCCGGGGGGCGGCCCTCCAGCTCCTCACGTACTCGGGCCTGATCGGCGGCCTGGTGATCGGGGCCGTGCTCGCTCCCCGGGTCGCCGGCCTGGCCCGCGACCCCTTCGCGCAGGCCGCGGCGGCCCTGCTCACCCTGCTCCTCCTGGCGGCCGTCGGCGACGCCCTGGGGTGGCTCGTGGGCCGGCGGGTGTGGGCCGCGGCCCGCCGGAGCCGGCTGGACCCGGTGGACGCCGGGGCCGGATCGGTTATCGCCGGCGGCGCGGCGTTGCTGACGGTGTGGTTCCTGGCCTTCAACCTCGTTCAGGGCCCGTTCCCAGCCCTGTCCCGTCAGATCCGGGGGTCGGCGATCGTGCGGACCATCGACTCAGTGCTCCCCCGCCCTCCGTCGCTTCTGGCCCAGGTCCGCGGCTTCTTCGATCGGTTCGGGTTCCCGGAGGTCTTCGCCGGCCTTCCCCCGGCGCCGGCTGGCCCGGTCCGGGGGCCCACCGAGGCGGAGGCCAGGCAGGCCTTCGACGCCGCCGACCAGAGCACGGTCCGGATCGTCGGGGAGGCCTGCGGCCGGATCCAGGAAGGGAGCGGGTTCCTGGTCGAGGGGGGCCTGGTCGTCACGAACGCCCACGTCGTGGCGGGGACGACCGTCATCCAGGTCCAGCACCGGGACCTGGGCTCGGTGGGGGCAGCCACGATCCTGTTCGACCCGGACCTGGACATCGCGGTGCTCCGACCCGAATCCCTTCCCGCCGAGGCCCTGTCGGTCGACCCCGACGTGCTCGACCGGGGGGCCGACGGCGCCGTCCTCGGCTACCCCGGGGGCGGGGACCTGACCGGGTCCGCGGCGGCGGTTCGCCGAACGCTGTTCGCGGTCGGCCGCGACATCTACGGCGAATCCGTGGTTCGGCGCCAGGTGTACGAGCTGCAGGCGGTCGTTCGGCCGGGGAACTCGGGTGGCCCGTTCGTGACCACCGACGGCGACGTGGCCGGGGTGGTCTTCGCCGCCTCGACCACCGACGATGACGTCGGCTACGCCCTCACCGCGGCCGAGGCGGACCCGGAGATCGATCGGGCCCGCGGCCGAACCACTCCGGTCTCCACAGGACCGTGCATCCGGTAGCCGGTCCTACTCCTCCATTACCACGCGCACATCGCCGTCGCGGGACAGGAGCGAGAATCCCGTCGTCTCGCCCTCCCGGCGGAACACCAGCGAGAGCGTGCTGTTCCCCACCCGGAGGTTGCGGACCTCGACCTCGTTCAGCCACGGAGGCAGGTGGGGCTTGTTCACCGTGAGTACGTTCTCGTGCGCGACCGCGGAGATCCCCAGCATGCCCTGGAGCAGCAGGAACGGGGCGCCGGCGGCCCAGGCCTGGGGGGAACAGGCCACCGGGTACTGCACCGGGGGGCTGGGGGCACGCCGGGTGAACCCGCAGAAGAGCTCGGGGAGCCGCATGTAGTCGGTGTACTGCGCTGCCTCGAACATCGCGGTGGCGATGCGATTGGTGGCGTCGAGGAACCCGTACCGCTTCAGGCCGGCGGCGATGAGCGCGTTGTCGTGCGGCCAGACCGTGCCATTGTGATAGCTCATCGGGTTGTAGCCGGCCGCCGTCTTGCTCATCGTCCGGATCCCCCAGCCCGAGAACATGTCGGGCTCGAAGAGCCGCCTGGCCACGGCCTCGGCTCGACGGGCGTCCACGATCCCGCAGTACAGCCCGTGCCCCGGGTTCGACACGATCGTCTTCACCTGTTGCTTGTCGCCGTCGAGCGCCCCGGCGAAGAACCCTTCCTCCTCCATCCAGAACGCCTCGTGGAAACGCCGACGCAGGACGGTGGCCTGATCCTTGAGGCGAACCGCTCGCTCGAAGTCCCCCAGCGCGCCGTACACATCCGCCATCCGGACCTTGGCCATGTACACGTAGGCCTGAACCTCGGCCAGCGCGATCGGCGGTTCGGCGATCCGACCGTCGGTATGGATCACCGAGTCGTGGGCATCCTTCCATCCCTGGTTGCGCAGGCCGCGGGGCGACCGCGAGCGGTACTCGACGAAGCCGTCGTTGTCGGCGTCGCCGTAGCGGTCGATCCACTCGAGGGCGGCCTCGGCGGCCGGCAGGAGCTCCTTGACGAACCCGAGGTCGTTCGTCCACCGGAAGTACTGGGCCAGGAGGATCAGGAACCACGGCGTGGCATCGACCGAGCCGTAGTAGGGCGAGTGCGGGATGTACCCCGAGCGGGCCAGCTCCCCCTTCCGGATCTCGTGAAGGATCTTCCCGGGCTCCTCGTCTCGCCAGTCGTCGACCTTGGAGCCCTGGAACCCCGCCAGGACCTGGAGGCTCTCCCGGGCCGGCCGCGACGACAGCATCAGCATCTGGTGCGAGGTGATCATCGTGTCCCGCCCGAAGATCGCCACGTACCAGGGGATCCCCGCGGCGATGATCCCGGCTCCGTCCAGGTCCGTGTACAGGCCCCGGAGGTCGCGGAGCCCGCGGGTCAGGAGCTGATCGAACACCTCGTTGTCCGTGCGGATCTGCGCGGATTCCCGCTCCCAGGCCTCGTAATCGTGCCGGAGGGAATGCACGACCTCGTCGAAGTCGCCGGGCGGCGGGTAGGAGTCCTCGACCACCGGCTCGACCACGAGCGGGACCGTGGTGGTCTCGTGGGCGGGGAGGTGCACGGTGAACCACGCCTGCACCAGGTCGCCCCGGACCTCCACCCGGGCGGGGCGGACCCCGAACTCGATCCGGGTCCGGCGCCGGACCCCCTCCTCCCCGGTGTACCCGAACTCGATCGATCGTTCGCTCGTGGTGGGGGGGTCGTACGTCCCTCGGGTTTCCCGGGTCAGCCCTCGCACCTCGAACAGGTCCGCGAAGTCAGCCCCGAAGGTGAGGTCGAGATCCACGTCGATCGGGTGCGGGTTGTAGTTCTTGATCCGGATCCGCTCGTACAGCCGTCCCCGGATCGCCCGGATCCGGCGGATGTTCAGGGTGTGCTGGCCGATCGCGGGCCGATCCTCCCGGTACAGGTCCGGGTTCGTGAGATCGACGTGCGAGACGTACACGCGCTCGGCGGACGAGGACAGGAGGATCGGATCGCGCTCAGCGATCCGCAGGCGAAAGTGCGACAGGAACCGAGTGTCCATGTGGTACAGGCCCAGCCCGAGCTCCACGCGGTCGTCGAGGTTCCCCTCGATGTCCGAGTAGAGGAACGTCTCCCCCTCCTTGACCGCCAGGACCTTGCCCGGGAGGTCGGAGACGACCGGGACGCGGGGGATGGGGGTCGACGGGAACGTCTCGGGGACGAGCAGCCCCTCCTGGTCGGGCATCCCGTCCAGTCTAGGGGTGGGGTCGTGGTCGCTCAACGCGGCTCGTCACGGACATCGGCACCGGCCGCCGCGGGCTGGAGCCGAAGGACTCTCCATCCCGGTCCGAGGTCGGGCACGATGAGGCCATCGGACTCGAACGCCAGAAGGGCCGGTCCCGCGCCGGCCACGCATACCGGCAACCCTGCGGCCCGGAGCTCCTCGAACAGCGCCCTGGCCCCGGGCACCAGCGGCAGCCGCCGCTGCTGGTGCAGCCGGTCCTCCAGGGCCTCGGGGAGCAGGGCCGGCCGCTCGGTCAGCGCCAGGACCGCCAGCGCGGCCCGACCTGCGTTGAACGCCGCGTCGGCCAGGGGCACCTCCCGGGGGAGGACCCGCCGGGCGTCCGCCGTGGGCAGACGCTCGTGCTCGGGGATCAGGACCGCCAGCCGGAGGTCCGGATGGGGCGTGAGGCGCTCGGCCCGCCATCCCGACCGCGAGAGGTAGGCGACCACTGCGCCCCCCCGGAGGCAGGCCGCCACGTTGTCGGGGTGCCCCTCGATGTCGACGGCCACCTCGAGGAGGCGGTCGGGGTCGAGGGCGGTCCCCAGGAGCCGGTCGGCCAGGACGAGCCCGCTCACCACGGCCGCCGCCGAGGAGCCCAGCCCCCGCTCCAACGGGATCCGGTTCCGGCACCGGAGCGCGAACGGAGGAAGCGAGCCGCCGGCCTCCCGGGCCAGCCAGGCCATGGCCCGGAACACCAGGTTCGAGGCGTCCTCGGGAAGCTCCCCGGCCCCCTCGCCCTCGACCGTGACGGTGGGGGCGGCGTCGGTGTCGGCCTCCACCTCGTTCCGCAGGTCGACGGCCAGGGCCAGGGCGTCGAATCCCGGTCCGAGGTTGGCCACCGTCGCCGGAGCGCCGACCACGAGAGGCATCGGCTACAGACCCAGGACCTCGGCCACGGTTTCGACGTCGGCGGAGACGCTCACCGGGGCCCCCACGGACTCCATCGCGGTCCCGGGATCCTTCAGACCGTGGCCGGTGAGGACGCAAGCGACCACCGCCCCCCGCTCCAGGGCACCGGTCCGTGCCAGGAGGCGTAGACCGGCCACCGAGGCCGCGGATGCTGGCTCGGCGAACAACCCCTCGGCGGCGATGTCCCGGTACGCCGCCAGGATCTCCTCGTCGGTCACCGCCAGGATCTCGCCGCCGGACTCCACCGCGGCCTCCACGGCCGGCTTCCAGGAGGCGGGGTTACCGATGCGGATCGCGCTGGCCACGGTCTCGGGGCGCTCCAGCGGCTCGCCGAGGACGATCGGCGCCGCCCCGGCCGCCTGGAAGCCGAAAAGTCGGGGGAGACGCTCGATGTGGGCGGCCTCCCGCTCCTCCCGGTAGCCGAGCCAGTGGCTGGTGATGTTCCCGGCGTTGCCCACCGGGACCAGATGGAGGTCCGGGCCCCGGCCGAGCGCATCGCAGATCTCGAACGCGCACGTCTTCTGGCCCTGGATCCGGTCGGGGTTCACCGAGTTGACCAGGGTGATCGGGTGGCGGTCGGACAGCTCGCGGGAGAGGCGGAGAGCCTCGTCGAACCCGGCGTCGATCTCCAGGACCCGGGCCCCGGCCACCAACGCCTGGGCCAGCTTGCCGGCCGCCACGCCCCCCTTCGGAACCAGGACGGCGCACGCCAGCCCGGCCCGGGCGGCGTACGCGGCCGCCGACGCACTGGTGTTCCCCGTCGAGGCGCACACCACGGCCTTGGCGCCGCGCTCGATCGCCCGCGACACCGCCACGGTCATCCCCCGGTCCTTGAACGACCCGGTCGGGTTGGCCCCTTCGTACTTCAGGTACACCAGGCAGCCTGTCTCCTCCGAGAGCCGCTCCGATGGCACCAGCGGGGTGCCGCCCTCCAGGAGCGTGACGACCGGGGTGTCCCCAGTGACCGGCAGGCGGTCCCGGTACTCCTCGATGACCCCCCGCCAGAGCCGAGCCACTACTCCTCCCCCTCGACCCGCATGAGGCTGCGGACCTCCACCACCACGTCGAGGGATCGCAGGTCCTCCACCGTGCGCCGGAGGTCCCCCTCGATGGCCCGGTGGGTGATCAGCACGAGCAGCGCCTCCTCCCCCCGGCCCTCCTGCCACACCGACCGGATCGAGACCCGATGCTTCCCGAACGCCCCCGCCACCTGGGCAAGCACGCCGGGCCGGTCGGCCACGTCCAGGAGGAGGTAGTACTGGGACTCCATCCGCTCCATCGACCGGATCCCCCGTCTCCGCTCCGAGGGGAAGGTCACACCCGGCCGGCCCTCGGCGGCGAGCCGAGCCGCCGTGACCAGGTCGCCCACCACCGCCACGGCCGTGGGCGCCCCCCCGGCCCCCCTCCCGTAGAACATCAGCTCGCCCACGTTCGGCCCGCTCACGAACACCGCGTTGAACGCCTCCCGGACGGCGGCCAGCGGATGGTTCTCCGGCACCATGGCGGGGTGGACACGGACGGCGACCTCCCCGTCCTCCAGCTCGGCCACGGCCAGAGGCTTCACCACGTAGCCGAGCCGGCGAGCGAACTCGATGTCCTCGGGCGACACCCCGGAGATCCCCTCCCGGTAGACGTCCTCGAGCACGACCCGGGTGTCGAAGGCCAGGGATGCCAGGATGGCGCACTTCGCGGCGGCGTCGAACCCGTCGAGGTCGTCCGAGGGGTCCCGCTCCGCGTACCCCAGACGCTGGGCCTCCGCCAGCGCGTCCTCGAAAGAGCTCCCGTCCTCGGTCATCCTGGTGAGGACGAAGTTCGTGGTCCCGTTGACGATCCCGAGCAACCGGGTCAGGCGCTCGCCGGGAAGGGACTCGATCAGCGGACGGATCAACGGGATGCCCCCGGCCACCGCGGCCTCGAAATGCAGGCCGGCCCCGGGCGCCGCGGCCGCCTCGAACAGCTCGGGGCCATGGGTGGCAAGGAGCTCCTTGTTCGCCGTCACCACCCGCTTGCCCAGCCGCAGGGCCTCCAGGATCGCCGAGCGGGCCGGCTCGATCCCACCCATCAGCTCCACCACGATCCGCACATCCTCCGCCCGCACGACCTCCATCGGGTCGTTGGCGAACCGCTCCGCGCCGACCGGCACGTCCCGGTCACGGGCGGGGTCCCGAACGGCCACCCGGACCACCTTGATCGGCCCCCCCGTCCGCCGCAGGACGTCCTCCGCGTGCTCGTGCAGGAGGCGGAGCACCGCGGTCCCCACGGTCCCGCACCCCAGCATGCCGACGCCGAGGGCCTCGGTCACAGCCACCGTCCCATCACGATCTCGTCGTCGTACCCGTGCCGCTTCTTGGAGTGGCCGGCGAGCCGACCCTCCTCGACGAAGCCGAACTTCTCGTACAGTCGCCGGGCCCGCTCGTTGTCGGGGTAGACGGTCAGCGCGAGCTTCTCCACCCCGGCCCACCTGGCCCACCGGAACGACTCGGCCAGGAGAGCGGACCCCACCCCGCGGGAACGCCAGTCCGCGGCCACGAGCATGCCGAGCGAGGCCACGTGCCGGGTCACCGGGTGTGTCTCCCGGGCCACACCGAGGTTGCCGATCACCCGCCTGTCGGCCACCGCCACGATCGACGCCGCTTCCGTGGTCCACGAGTCCCGGTAGCGTTTCCGCATCTGGCGGGCCGTCCACCGCACGTCCTCGGTGCGGATGTACCGGGCCTCCGCCGCTACATCGGCGAACAGCCGAAGCGCGTCGCGCGCGTCCGCGGGGCGGGCCGGTCGGACCTCGACTCCATCCGGTGGGGGGGCCTCCGGCTCCGGGCCGCCACCCGGCGGCCGGCTCACCCCTCGTCCTCCAGCCGCTCCATGGTCTCCGGCGCGGAGACCCCCAGGAGGGCCAGGATGTTGCCGATCCCTTGTTTCGTGGCCGCGGCGAGATGGAGCCGGGCCTGGGTCAGCGAGGCGTCCTTGGTGACCACCCGGCACTCCGTGTAGAAACGGTGGAAGTCGGCGGCCAGCTCCTCCGCGTAGCGGGTGAGTCGGTACGGGGCCCGCAGGGCAGCCGCCACCCGGACCTGCTCCGGGAGGTCGGCGAGCTTGCGGAGAAGGTCGAGCTCGGTCTCGTGCACGAGCTCCTTCGGGTCGATCTCGTCGAAAGGCGCCATGGCCGAGCCATGGTCCTCCGCGTATCCGATCAGGCTGGCGATGCGGGCGTGGGCGTACTGGACGTAGTACACGGGATTGTCCATCGACTGCCGGGTGACCAGCTCGATGTCGAACTCGATCCGCGAGTCGCTGGACCGCGTCAGGAGCGTGTACCGGGCAGCGTCCGTGCCCACCTCGTCGAGAAGCTCGTCCAGGGTGATCACGTCCCCGGTGCGCTTGCTCATGGGCACTGGCCGGCCACCCCGCGTGAACGACACGAACTGGTAGAGGAGAAGCTCCACCGCCTCGGGATCGAACCCGAGCGCCTGGGCGGCTCCCTTGACCCGGACCACGTCCCCGTGGTGATCCGCGCCCCACACGTAGACCAGGTGATCGAACCCGCGCCCGAACTTGTCCAGCACGTACGCGCAGTCCGCGGCGAAGTACGTCGGCCGACCGTTGCTCCGGATCAGCACCCGGTCCTTGTCGTCGCCGAAGACGGTGGATCGGAACCACACCGCGCCGGCCTCGTCGTAGGCATGCCCCGACTCCCGGAGCATCGACACGACGCGGTCGATCTCACCCGACTCGTGCAGCGACCGCTCGGAGAACCAGCTGTCGAATCGCACTCGGAATCGATCCAGGGTGCGCCGGATCCAGTCGAAGATCCGTCGCTCGGACTCCTCCTTGATCCGGGCGATGCGCTCGTCGGACGGCAGGTCGATCAGCGAGTCGCCCAGCTCGGTCGAGATGTCCCGGGCAAGCTCCGCGATGTAGGTGCCGGGGTACCCCTCCTCCGGGAAGGTCACGGTTCGTCCGTGCAGCTCCAGGTACCTGGCCTCCACCGACGCGGTGAACAGCTCCATCTGCCGGCCGGTGTCGTTGTAGTAGTACTCACGCTCGACGCGATGGCCCGCCGCCTCCAGGACGTTCGCCAGCGCGTCCCCCAGGACCGCGTTGCGAGCGTGCCCCACGTGCAGGGGCCCCGTAGGGTTCGCGGAGACGAACTCGATCTGCACCCGCTGGGGCTCCTCCGCCTCGCTGCCGCCGTAACGGGGGCCCAGCCGACGGATCTCCTCCAGCACCGCGTACAGCCAGCCGTGGGCCAGGGTGAAGTTGATGAAGCCGGGGCCGGCCATCTCGGCTCGAGTCACCAGGTCGGACTCGGGGAGGTGGGCAAGCAGGGCCTCGGCGATCTCGCGGGGGTTCCGCCCGGCCGCGGCGCCGATTGCCAGCGCCACGTTCGTTGCGTAGTCCCCGTGCTCCTTTTGCCGGGGCCGGGTGATCTCGACCTCGGGGACATCCGCGTCGAGGTCCTCCCGGAGGCCCTCGATGGCGGCACGGACGAGCCTGGCCAGCTCCTGCTCGATCATCGGCCCGCCGTCAGGCCCGGCCGGCCAGCCGCCGGATCGTCGCCACGAGCTCGATCGGGTCGAACGGCTTGCTGACGTAGGCGGCCACGCCCAGCTCCTCCCCCTTGCGCTTGTCCTCCTCCTGGGTCCGGGCCGAGAGGAACACCAACGGGATGTGGGCGGTGGCGTCGTCCGCCTTGAGCCGGGCGGCCGCCTCCCAGCCGGTCACACCGGGCATCATGACGTCGAGGAGGATCACGTCGGGTTCGACCTGCCCTGCCTTGGCGATGACATCCTCCCCCCCGGTCGCCGTCTCGACCTCGAAGCCCTCCAATCCCAGGTTGACCTCGATGAGCCGGAGGATCACCGGGTCGTCGTCGGCCACCAACACCCGCACGCGCGCGTCGTTCCCCAAGGGCGGTCAGCGCATCATAGCAACGGCCCCGAGTGAGGAGCCGCGGTTGCTACCATGAGCGGAGTGGCCCCCGTAGCTCAGGGGATAGAGCACTGGTCTCCGGAACCAGGGGCGCAGGTTCGAATCCTGCCGGGGGCACACAAAAGTGCTGCACAATTGGTGCCCTCTCCCCCGCCATCCCCGAGGACGGCGCCGTCCGCGAGCACCTGTTCCACGGTATCCTCGCTGATGCTCACCCGGACGTGCGCTAGGTTCGTCTGCTTCTCGTAGCTGACGCTCAGCCGGAAGCACTCGAACATCCGCCGCAGGCGCTCCTCGGGGGCCGAGGAGAGCCCTTCGGGGAGGACGGGGAGCGCCTCAAGAAGTTCCACCGCCTGCGGCTCAGGCCCCGTGTCCTCCTCCTGCTCCAGGCGTCGAAGCTCCTCCACCTTCGCAAGCCGGTCCTGCTCCAACTCCTCCAGCCGGTCGCGGATACGACGGAACATGAGGCCATCTGGGTCGTCGTCGAGCTCCAGGTTGCGCACCTGCCGACCCTGGCGCGCTTCGATCAGTCCGATCGCCCGTCGGATCGAGGGGATCCGGCTTCGGCGCTGCCCGTCGGCCTTCCCCTCCAGTGCGCGGAGGTCCTCCTCCAGCAGTGCCCTCCGATTCGGTCCGAAGATACGGTCGCCGAAGATGCTCGTCCTGGGTTACTCAAGGGCATGGCGTGGTAAGCCTCGTTCAGCCAGATAGCGTTGACCAATGTCGCGCGCTTGACGGTGAATCCCGCGGTAGACCGCGCCTTCAGGCAGATACTTCTTTCGAATCTTGCAGACGAACGTGTAGTTTGGGTCGACGACGTTCGCCACAGGGCTCTCGCTGGCCTGGGTCATCAACTGATACGTGTCCAGGGTGTCGAGGCCGAACTCCTCCGAGATCCATGCGATGAGATCAGTCTGGGCGATCCGGAAGGCGTCCTCGAGGGGGCGGGCCGAGCCCGCGCTCATCACGTACTCATCGCTCTCCAGCCGGGGCCAGGGAGTGTGGACCCCCTTGACCAGGTCGACGGCCATCACGACGTCCATGGCGGCCTCCACGGCCACGCCGCAGGTCTCTCCCTCCCCCTGCCGGGCGTGGCCGTCGCCGACCGAGAATAGGGCGCCGTCAACGTTCACGCCGAGGTAGCACGTGACCCCGGCCCGCATCTCCGGCGTGTCCATATTCCCGCCAAAGACGTCCGGGACGAGGGAGGATCGGGCCTCGAAGGCTGCCGGGGCGACCCCTACGGTCCCGAGCATCGGCTCGAGGGGTAGTTCCACCGACCAGTCGCCTCGGGCGGTGTGATAGGTGACGACCCGTCGACCCCGGTCGACCTCGTAGATCCACACAAGTTCCGGCAGCGGCTCCTGGAGGGTGGGAGTCCGGACTGTAGAGGTGAGCGAACCGAACAGCGGGATCGTGCTCGAGGCACCCCAATCCCGGGAGGGTGCGATCGAGACGAAATGCAGGACGAGCGTGTCACCCGGCTCCGCTCCTTCCACGTAGAAGGGGCCCGTCTGCGGGTTCACGAAGGGGAACTCGACGACCCGGGAGACCAGGTCCTCTGAGGTCCTGACGCGGCCCCCGAAGGCGTCCTCGGTCCAGAGCTCCATCACCGTGCCCGGCTTCACCTTTAACACCGGAGGAACGCCGCCGAAGGTCCAAGCGAACTCGGAGGGCTTCGGCCGGTAGGAAACCACTTCTAGGTCGGACACGGCATTATCCTCGTCGTACGCGCAGACGGGCCCCGCCGCTCACGGTTCCGTGTCCGGGGCGGCCGCCGGGACCGGCTCGCCCAGCTCCCGGAACGCGTAGTCCAGGTCGATGATCTCCCGCCGGGACTCCCGCCACCACAAGTACAACGCTCCAAGCACGACCCAACCCACGATCAGCCAGGGAGCGACGTTCAGCGGATACCCGGGGTTCGGGTAGAACGACGTGTACACCACCGGAATCAGGATCAGCATCCCCAGGCCCGGCACCACGTAGTTTCGCACCGCGCCCGCGGCCCGGCGCTCCCTGTGGAAGTACCGGAGGGCCGCGGCCATGATCAGGATGAAGGCCACGGCGGCGGCCAGCCCGATCATGAAGCCCAGGAACCCGAACGCCGTGGCCGGGTCCCACACTAGGCCGGCGATCAGCGTGACGGCCAGCGACAGGCCACTCTGCACCCCGATGGCAACGATCGGGGTCCGGTACCGCCGGTGTGTCCACCCCAGCGTCCTGGGCAGGGCCCCGGCCCGCCCCATTCCGTACTCGATCCGCACCACCGCGTTGTGGCTGGCGATCGTGTTCGCCAGGATCGAGACCGGCGCAACGAGATGCAGAGCGGTCCGCCACCCCGGACTCAGGTGAATGCGGATCAGCTCCCACCACGGGGTGCCCTCGGCGGCAAACGCCTCCTGCAGTGCTCCCTGGCCGGCCTGGCCGAAGCCGATCGTCATGGCGAAGGTGGCGGTGAACAGGACGACCCCAACCATCGCCAAGGCCGCGAAGATCGCCTTGGGCACGTGGCCGTGGGGATCCCGGACCTCCTCGCTCAACGTGAATGACTGCTCGAAGCCGAGGAAGATTAAGACGCCGAAGGCGATGGCTAGCGACAGCCCGGTGAAGTCCGTCGGTGCGTGCGTTGGAGACAAGGGGGACAGCGTGAAGTCACCATTCCCGATTACCGTGACGATCACGGCGATGGAGACAACGAACAGCGTGATGTCGGTGATGACGGCGAGGATGAGGTCGATCCGCATGGACAGCTTGATGCCCAAGACCGACAGGCCGAGCACGATCCCCCAGCCGATGATCACCCAGATCCACCAGGGGATCGACACCCCGAACACGAAGTCGAACCCCGCTTCAGCGAACAGCCCGAACCCGAGCAGTAGGAGCGGTTCGAACGCGAAATAGTACATGTACGAGAGCCACGCCGAGAGGAATCCGGTCCTCTCACCGAGGCTCTTGCTGATGTAGGTGTATATGGATGCAGCGCTCGGCAACACCCGCGAGAACCGGGCGATGGTCACCGCAACGATGAACATGGCCACCCAGGTGATGACGAAGATGAACGGCGCTGAGAACCCGGCCTGGCTGGCGATCAGCGGGGCGACTCCCAACGCCCCCAGCAGCGGCCCCATGGCCGCCACCGACATGGCCAGGGCTTCCCAGAAGCCGATCGACCGATAAGCCAGCCGGACCTCACGCCCCTCGGGCACCTTCACCGACCCAGTCCCTTCGGAGGTTCCCACCGATTCCTCCTCTCCCCCGGCCCTGCCGGGTCTGCCGGCTACGCGGACTGCAGGCTCTCGTAGAACCCTCGGTCCATGGCCACGCGGGCGGTCTTCAGCGGGTCCACCACCTGGCAGATCTCAGCGTCGCACCAGATGCCGGTGAAGAGGTAGGCGTCGTCCTCGTCGAACCCCTTCTCCTCCATCAGCATGTCCACGGTGTCGCGCACGGCTATCTTCACGGCCTCGTCGAGCGTCTTGGCCGAAGCAACGAGCATCAGCCTATCCTCCGTCAGGACCCGAGGACGCTTGATCGTCTGACCCTTCACGACGTCCACGCTGAGCGTGACCCTCGCGTTGGTCTCGGCCACGCAGCCCGGCAGCTCGCCGTCACCCTGGCGCTGATGGCAGTCGCCCACGAACAGGATCGCCCCTGGATGCCAGACGGGGAGGAGAACCGTGGACCCGGCACGGATGTGCTTCATGTCCATGTTCCCGCCGTGATCGCCCGGATAGACGCTGGGGATCTCGCCCTCCTGTGGGGCCACCCCGATGGCGCCAACATTCGGCCTCATCTCGTACTCGAGGCCCCGAAGCCACTTGACCCGATTGCCCTCGGGAGTGAAGAAATGGAGCGGCAGCCGGTCCCACTCGAGAACGCCGAAGTCAGGGATCACGCCCTGGGCACCGGCGTCCGTGGGCTCGACGGTTTCGATGTAGACGGCCAAGGTGTCGCCCGGGGCGGCCGTCTCCACGTAGAGAGGTCCGGTGAGCGGATCACAGATGGCCAGATCGATGTCCGCCAAGGTGTCACCGGGTCCCAAGGGCTGATCGCCGAACGCGTATGTGGTCTCGACGAGAACGGATTCCCCCGGAACGAGCTTGGCCACCGACGGATGATCCGCAGAATAGCTGAACACATGATGCTCGCGGCCGATAGTCTGCACGGTTCCTCCCTCCCCTGGCGCGGGTCAGTCCCGAGGACGCCCTAGATCTTGTCTACAGCCTGAATCGCCATGGCCTACCGAGGCAACGGAAGACGTCCGATCTTCCACCATAGGCTCCGGGCCTCCCTCCCAGCGTTTCGTATAGCGAAACGTTGGTTGACATGCAAAAACACTCCTCCTACCCGGTCCGAGTTGTCAAGGGGCCGAGTTGCCTCACCAGAAATGTCCTCCAAACGGCCTCGTGGCCTCACCTAGAAATGTCCTCGAACGGGGCAGTCCCCACCGCAGGTCGGCGACCTCGGGAGGGACGCGGTGGGGCTCACGATGGCGGAACGCAGGGCGGTGACGAAGCAGGTGGCAAAGCGGTGCCGGCGAGCTTGGAAGGCCGAGAAAAGGCAGGATCCTGGACGAGCTCCGCGCGCTCACGGGGTGGACCCGAAGTCATGCCCGCCGCGTCCTGGGCGAGGCGGCCACGGGGACCCCGCAGCGCGCTCCGAGGCCCTCGGGCCCGGACCTACTGACGGGACGTTCTCCGTACATCATCGAAGGGATCAAGCGACGCCCTCGCGGCTCGGAGCGCCTCCACCAGCTCGCTGGGATCGTCCACGGGCGCCAGCATCGCCGGCAGGACCGCGACCAGGGCAGCGGGTCGTGCGAACAGCCCGCGGTCGAGCGCCACCGCTACCGAGAACACCCCGTCGTGGTACTCGTTCAGGGCCACGCTGTATCCGTCCTTCCGCACATTGGCCAATTCTGCCTGGAACCGCTTCGCAGCCGAGATCGTCCGCGGTAAGTACGTCCTGAACCGGTAATCGTGCATGAGCCCGTCGAGCTCGTTGTCGGTCAGGCTTGCGGCGATGGCCTTGCCAGCCGCCGTGGCGTGCACGGGCATATGCTCCCCCAGGTGGGCTGCGGCCTTGATCGGAGTATCGCCTTCCGCCGTGAGCACGACCAGGACCTCGTCGCCCACCAGCGAGCAGATCAGCGCCGTGGCGCCGGTGCGGCGGCTCAGGGCGTCGGCGACCTGGACCGCCCGCGACCGCGTGGGGTTGGCCGCCAGGTAGGCGGTCCCCAGGTCCAGGGCCACCGGGCCCAGAGAGAACCGCCCCTGGCCGTCGCGCTGCAGGAGCCCCAGCTGCTCCAGGCCCTTGCAGAGGCGGAACGCGGTGGCCTTGTTCCACCCCAGTGAGCGGGTGATGTCCGCCAGGGTGATCGACGACTGGCCGGCCAGGAACAGTTCGATCACCTGGAAGGCCCGCCCCAGGGTCTTCACGACGGGGGCATTTTCGGTATGTGAAACTCTGTTCGACATTTCGCAGCGATTCTTCTGCCAGGCTGCCGACCTGTCAAGGACGGCGGCACTCTCCGGCTTTAGGCGGGCCGAACGAACCGGCCCCTAGGCTGGCCGACGACATTCCCGTCACGCATCACGATGTCGCCTCGGACGATCGTGGCCACCGGCAGGCCTCGGCCCTTCCTCCCGTGCCAGGGGCTCAGCTTGGTCTTGGTCAGGAGCGCTGCCTGGTCGATCGACCACGGCGCGTCGGGATCAACCACCGTGAAGTCGGCATCGGTCCCGGGCTCCAGCGATCCCTTCTGCGGGTAGATGCCGTACACCCTGGCGGTCCCCTCGGAGAGGACCCAGCTCAGCCGGCGCAGCGTGGTCCGCCTCTCTGCGGCTTCGTTGAGGAGGACCTGCACCATGGTCTGCGCTCCGTAGCTCCCCGCCGGAAGCTGAGAGAGGATCCCCCGCCGCTCCTCCGCGCTGTGCGGCGCGTGGTCGGAGGACACCGAGGTCAGAGTGCCGTCGTTCACCGCCTCCCACAGCGCGTCGCGGTCCTCCGCGGTGCGAATGGGCGGGTACACCTTCATCGCCGGACCGATCGCCGGGAAGTCCTCCGCCGTCAGCGTGAGGTAGTGGGGACAGGTCTCGGCGGAGACGCGGAGCCCGTCGGCGCGGGCGTGCCGTACCAGCGCGGCCCCGCGCCGGGAGCTCACGTGGAGGATGTGCAGCCGGGCCCCGGTCCCCACGGCCACCTCCACCCCCGCGGCTATAGAGGCGCTCTCCGCCCCCACCGGCCGCGTCGCCAGAAGGGTCGGGTAATCGTCGAACTCGGGATGCCGGCCCCCCAGCACCTCTAGGATGCCGCGGTCCTCGGAATGGAGTCCCACGAGGATCCCCTCGTGCGCGGCCGCCTCAAACAGCTCCCACAGGTCCGCCGTCGACGCGGGCGGCAGGAGGTCCTTCGGATCCCGCTGCTTGGCGTCGTAGATGAGCGCGCCCGTCTCCCGATCGAAGAAGAACCCCCAGAACAGCTTGAGCCCCACCGCCCCGGCGGCTTTCAGCTCACCGACGTGCTTGACGCTGCCTGCGTCGAGGATGAGGCCCCACAACCCGAAGTCCACAAAGGCCGATCGCGAGTGGTGCTGCACCCGCTCCTCGAACACCTCTGCATCGGTGATCGCCGGGATGGCGTTGGGCATGTCGAGGATCGTGGTGACCCCTCCGGCGGCGGCCGCTCTGGTTGCGTGAGCGAAGTCCTCCTTGTGGATCTGCCCGGGATCCCGGGAGTGGACGTGGGGGTCGACCACGCCGGGGAGCACGACCAGGCCGTCAGCCTCATAGACCTCGTCCCACCGGCCGGCGACGTCGCCACCCGGTTCCCGAATGGCGTCGATTGCGCCGTCACGACAATGGATGTCCGCGTCGAGGTCCGCCTCGGAGGTGACCACGTGGGCGTTGCGAATCAGCAGATCCACGCCGCCTCGCCTGAGCGAGTCGCTCATCGATCCCCTCGCCGGTACCGAAGCGCTCGCCCGGGGGTGGCACCCGTGTGACGGCCACTGTCGATGACGACCTCGCCGTTCACCAGCACATATGGAATCCCCTCTGGATACCGCCGGGGGTCGTGGTAGGTCGCGCTCGATCGGACCGCGTCGGCGTCGAAGACCACCACGTCGGCCCTGAATCCCTCACGCAGCAGCCCACGATCGGGCAGCCCCAGCCGCTGGGCGGGGAACGAAGTCATCTTCCGGATGGCCTCAGGCAACGAGAGCAGCCTCTCCTCGCGGACCAGGTCCCCGAGGATCCGCGGGAACGAGCCATAGGTCCGGGGGCTCGGGTACTGCCCCAGGAACACCGAGTCCGTCCCCACCATCCCCAGCGGGTGCCGCACGAACAGCGGCAGCGTGGCCGGATCCGGCGACGATCCCACCTGATTCACCCGGAGATCTTCCGACAGCAGGAGCTCGCACATAGCGTCGGCGGGGTGCTGGTCGCGGTCCTGCATGACTTCCAGAAGCGTCTTTCCCTCGTAGCCGACGTTCTCCGGCCGGGAGAAGTACCCCAGCCGGATGCTGCCCCACAGGTGCCGACCCCCGTATCGGTGGCCGCGCTCCTCCACGTCGCGCCGCAGCCGGTCACGCAGAGCCAGATCGGCCAGGCGCTCCTTCACCTCTACGGGCCGGCCCTCCTGGATCCACAGCGGGAGCAGGATCAGCAGGCGGGTGCTGTTCCAGGGGTACGGATATGCGTCGAAGGTCACGTCGAGGCCCTCGCCCACCGCCTCCTCCACCAGGTCTAGCAGGCGGGTGGCACCGCCCGGCGCGGTGACCCGCCGGTACAGGTGGGTGATGTGGACCGGGCAGCCGGAGCGGCGACCGATCTCCACCGCCTCCCGGAAGGGATCCAGGAACTGGTCGCCAAGTTGGTAGCGCACGTGGGTGTGGTAGATGCCCCCGAACGCGGCGGCCTCGGCGCTCAGCTCCGCCAGCTCCTCGGTGGTGGCGTGGGAACCGGGAGGATAGTCGAGCCCCGTCGAAAGGCCGTACGCACCCTCCCCCATGCCCTCGCGCAGGAGGGCCCGCATGTTTTTCACCGCATCGGCATCGGCCGGCGCCCCTTCCCAGCCCACCGTGCAGATGCGCAGAGCAGAGTTCCCGATGACGAAGGCGATGTTCGGGCTGACGCGCCGATCGAACCGCGACAGGTATGAGGCCACGGTGTCCCAGTCGTACCGGATGTCGGGCCGGCCATCGAGGCCGGCGTTCAGCACCACCAGGTCCTCGAGGTCCGCACGGTCGGTGAACGGCGCGTAGGAAATGCCGTCCACGCCGATCAGCTCCGTCGTCACTCCCTGGCGGAGCTTGGCCTCGTGCGTGGGTTCCTCGAAGATGACAAGCCCCGAGTGGGAATGCATGTCGATGAACCCGGGAGCCACGACCATCCCGGTGGCGTCGATTGAGCGCCGGGCCTCCACATCCTCGACGTCGCCGCGGAGGATCGTAAGCCGGTCGTTCGCGATTCCCACTGCTGCCGGGTATCCAGCGCTCCCTGAGCCGTCAACGATCGTGCCACCCTGGATCAGGAGGTCGATCACCGCTCCGCCTCCTCCGCGACCCCGCCTCCCGCCTCCTGGATGACCCGCCGGACCACCGCCGAGGCCGGATCCACGGCGCGGAGCGGCCAGGCCGGATCGGCGCTCGGAACGGCCAGGGGAATCTCGGTGCATCCGAGGACTACGGCGTCCGCCCCTCGGCGCCGCAGCTCCTCGGCCACCTGGAGCACGGCCTTGCGGGCAACCTCGTCGACGACGCCCGACTTCACCCCGTGCTCGCCATAGATGGCGTCCATGACCGCCTCCTGGCCGCCTGCGTCGGGAACCACCCACTCCATCCCTTGAGCCTCAAGCCGCTGCTGGTAGAGGCCCACCTCGATCGTCCCGGACGTAGCAAGGATGCCAACCCGCCGGGCTCCCAGCTCCGCCAGCCGGTCCACGGCCGTGTCGATCCAGTCCACGAGGGGAACACCGGCGGCTTGCCGAATCTCGTCGGAGAACGCGGCGGCTGTGTTGCACGGCATCACCAGCAGGTCGGCGCCCGCGGCCACCAGCCGCCCGGCCGCGGC
Source organism: Actinomycetota bacterium (assembly GCA_050692915.1). Lineage (GTDB taxonomy): Bacteria > Actinomycetota > UBA4738 > UBA4738 > CALAEC01 > CALAEC01. The sequence continues at coordinate 20,055 of JBOGVU010000005.1, forward strand.
CATGATCTGGGGACGGGGGTCCTCACCACCATGGAGGAAGAACGCCGTTCGGTCAGGGATGGTGGCGTCGGAGTCGATGATCACGTGCAGGTGGTCCTGGTCGCGGCGGGCCTCGGTGAGGCGGATCAGCTCTCCATAGAAGGCGTGGGACGCCAGGGGACCCATCCCTCCGATGACCCCGACGACCTTGCTCACCGCAGCCTCATGCCACGGTCGCCGCCGTCTCCGTGCGGACGTGGACATCCACCGGCGTGCAGGCCTCGCCGTTCACCGGCAGGATGTCCTGGGGACAGGACGAGAACACCACGACCACGTCCATCTCCACCCGGAGCTTCACGTAGTCGCCGGGGCGGCTCACCGGGGCCTCGAAGGAGAGCTCCAGGTTCGGGCCGATCGGGCAGTTCATGAAGATATTGAACGGCGCGGGGACGCCGGGGACCTCCAGCCCCAGCTGCCCCAGTGCCTCCCCGAGGTTGTCGGCGCAGTTGTCGTGGTACTCCTGAACCCCCAGCAGCTGGTAGCGGTACCGGTCACACGAGGGCATGAGCGTGTCGTGGATCCCGGGCGACGTGTCCTCGACCATGGTCAGGATCGGCCGGCGGCGGTTCGTGTACAAAGCGTCGCCCGCGGCAGGGATCACCTTCAGCAACGTAGCGTGGGTGTGCTCCATTGACATCCGCTCGCTCAGGTCGCTCGCATTGAACGCCCACGTGTCCACCACCTGGTCACCCTCGCGATTGAACACGGTGACCAGATCCTCAGCGGAAAGCCGGATGGCCGTGCCCCGGCGGGCCGGCACCACGATGTCTTCGGTCGCCATCTCGCCTCCTCAGTTCACCCGCGGCTTGTACAGGGCCACGGCCGCCAACACGATGATCCCCAGCAGTAACCGCTGATAGAAGACGTTCACCTGGGTGACGTTGAACACGTTCGACACCATCGTCAATAGGAGGACGCCGCCCAGCGTCCCCCAGATGTTCCCCCGGCCTCCGTACAGGCTGATCCCCCCGATGGTGATGGCGGTCACCGACAGGAAGTCGAACCCCTCCCCGAAGGTGGGGGCCCCGACCCCGGACCGGGCTAGCAGGAACAGCCCCGCCAACGCCGCCAGCCCCCCGCTGATCATGTAGGCGCTCGTGACGATCCACCCCACCCGCACCCCGGCCCGTCGGGCGGACTCCTCCGAATCCCCTACCCCATAAACGTGCCGTCCGTACCGCAGGCGCTTGAGGACGAACCAAGCCAACACCCACACGCCCCCCATCCCGATCACAGACAGCGGGATCGTGCCCACGGAGACGTCGTACAGGCGGACAAACTCGAAGGGGACCGCCCCGGTGGGCCCGGAGGCCACCATCAGCGTTACCCCGCTCAGGAGGCTAGCCATACCGAATGTGGCAATGAACGGCATCGCGTTCAGCCTGGCCACGATGACCCCGATCACCAGGCCCGACGCGGCCCCGATGCCAATCCCCGCAGCCACGGCGAGCGGCGCATTCGCCGGGTCTCCCTCGAACAGCAGCGCCGCCGACACGGCCACCAGTCCAGCCAGCGGGCCCACGGAGAAGTCGATCCCACCGGTGAGCACCACGAAGGTCTGGCCGATAGCCACCAGCCCGAGAGGGATGGACTGCCGCAGGATGTTTACCAGGTTCCCCGGCTCCAGGAAGTTCGGATTCACCACTGAGGCTACGACCCCCAGGGCGATCACCACCGCGTAGACCAGTATCACCGCCCCGTGGCGACCCAGGTGCGACCACGCGCCCTGGGCCAGGACCCTAGCGTCCACGCTCATCCGGCCACCCGCTCCGCGCTTATGGCCAAGAGCATGACTTCCTTCTCCGTGGCCTCCTCCGCCGACAACTCGCCGGCCACCCGACCCTCGCGCATCACCAGGATCCGGTCACTCATTCCCAGCAGCTCCGGCAGCTCCGAGCAGATCATGATGACCCCGACGCCCTGCCGAGTGAGCTCCCGCAGGCGCTGGTGGATCTCCGCCTTGGCTCCCACGTCGATGCCGTGTGTAGGCTCGTCGACGATCATCACCGAGGGCTTCAAGGCCAGCCACTTAGCCAGAACCACCTTCTGTTGGTTTCCGCCCGACAGCGCCTCGACGGGCCGCTCGGCGTCCCGGGGCCGCACGTCGGCGCGCTCGATGGCCTCGGAGACGTACTCTCGCTCCCGCTGCCTCCCGACCATCCATCCCTTCACCACCGCCGACAGGTTGGGCAGCGAAACATTGAACCGAACGGTCTTGTCGATAAACAGGCCGTCGACCTTGCGGTTCTCCGAGACCATGACCAGTCCCCGGCGGATGGCCACGGCCGGCGAGGGCGGCACGGGCTCATTGTCGAGAAGCACCGATCCGGAGCTCCGCCTGTCCATCCCCACGATGGCCCGAGCCAGCCGACTCCGGCCGCTTCCGACCAAACCGCCGATCCCCAGGATCTCTCCCTCGTACAGGTCGAACGACACGTCCTCGACCCGGCCGCCGCCGTCCTCGCCGCCAGAGAGATCCCGGACCCGGAGGAGAACCCGCTCCCCCCGCGGGTGCCGGTCAGGGAACTGCCCCGAGAGGGCCCGGCCCACCATGGCCTCCACTAGGCCTTCCTTGGTCACCTCGCCGACGCCCCAAGTGCCGATGTGCCGCCCGTCCTTGAGGACGGTCACCCGGTCGGCGATGGCGAACACCTCCTCCAGCCGGTGGGAGATGTAAACGATCCCTACTCCCTCGGCCTGGAGCCGGCGGATGATGGCAAACAACTCGTCCAGCTCCTGCTCGGCCAGCACGGCCGAGGGCTCGTCCATGATGAGGAACCGCGACTCCACCACCAGGGCCTTGGCGATCTCCACCATCTGCTGCTGCGCGACGGAGAGCTCCCCCACCAGGCCCCGGACGTCGACGCGGGCCTGCAGCCGCCGCAAAACCTCTGTGGCGCCCCGGCGCATGGTCCGGTAGTCGAGCGTCCCCCACCGGGTCCGGGGCTCGCTCCCAAAGTAGACGTTCTCCGCCACCGAGAGGTCGGGGAACAGACTGAACTCCTGGTAGATCACGCTGACTCCCAGCCGGCGAGCTTGGCTGGTGGTCAGCGAGGAGTGGACCTGCTGGTCGATCTCGATGTCGCCGACATCTGGGGCGTGGACCCCCGAGATCACTTTGATTAGCGTCGACTTCCCGGCCCCGTTCTCCCCGGCCAGGGCGTGGACATCACCTGAGCGACACTCGAATGAGACGTCATCCAGCGCCACGGTGCCCCCAAACCGCTTCGAGATGTGGCGAAGTGTCAGGACGGCGGCTGGGGCGCCATCCTCACCCTCACGTGGGGCAGGGGAATCTTGGCCCAGCTCAGGCACGCCCGAAGCCGGCCTCCAGCAGCTCCTCGTGAGGCAGAAGCGTCGGGAAAGTGTACTCGTCGTTGTACCGCTCGTCGAAGCGCTCCTCCGCCTCCGACTCATCGAAGATGCCCGCTCCCTCGACCTCCGCCGCGATGTCGACGAACTTCGTGACGGACTCTCCGTTGAGGACCTTGAGCGCCGTGTCAAGGCAGAGCGGTGAGGTACCGGGCGGGTCCGGAGCCGCCGAGAACTCCAGGTCGTGTTCGATGGCCAACCGCAGGAAACCGTTCAGCGGGTTGGTCACCCCGAAGACCGGCATCTCCCCGTTGGCCTCACTGATCGCCTGGATGGCCCCGATTGCGTTCTCCGCCCCCCCGGCGAAGAACCCATCGATGTCCCCCTCACGCGAGAGGACCTGGGTCATCAGAGACTTGGCGTTGGCCACCGACCAGTCCGAGAACTCAGTAGCCACGATGTCGATGTCGGGGAACTGAGACAAGGCATCCGTGGCGGCAGTCTTCCAGATCTCGGCCGCGTCTACGCCTGCGATCCCCGAAAAGATGACAGCCTTGCCCTGACCACCCATGTCCTCGGCCATCGCCCTGGTGACCTCGTAGGCGATGGCGTACAAGTCAACGTCCACTCGGCTCACGTAGCTCTCGGCCTCCACACTGTCGAGGCAGGTGACCACGGGGATCCCCGCCTCGATGGCCCGGCCCACGGGGGCGGACAGCGCCGCCTGGCCGAGGGGCTGGATCACGATGATGTCGACCCCTCGCTGGATCATGTCCTCCATCGCGGCGATCTGCTTGTTCGGATCCCCATCCCCATTGGTCCCCACGACCTCGGCCACCTGGTCGCTCTCCTCGGCCGCCCACCGGAAGGCGGCGTCGAGCATCAGTCCGAACCCGTTGAAGGTGCCCTGAGAGGTGAATCCAACGGTGTAGGGAGGCTCGGCCTGCCACTCGCTCGTGTCGACGGTCTCCTGCTTTTCCCGCTCGACCCTAGCGCTGTACTCGGAGAGCTCTCCGGGCTCTGGTGCCCCTCCCTCTCCGACGTCCTGGTCCTGGTCGCCGTCGCCACCGCAGGCAACGGCCACCAGGGCGAACACGACTATCAACACAGACGGGCGGAGCCATCTCCGCCTCGGAGGCACCGTTCGCATCCTGGCTCCCCTCCGGCCCCGCGTCCCAGCCCCTTCGAGGGGCGGAACCCGCACCGCCCCGCGGGTTTCAGGGCTGACGAGGTGGCCTCGTCGGTTTCACATATCGAAACGGGGATTCACATTTCTAGAACTCTGATGGGTCGGGGTCCACCTTGTCAAGAGCGGGTGGGCGCCGGTCAGACGCTGCGCTCGACGATTCGGGTGCGCAGACCCTGGAGGACCACGGCGGCGATCAGGACAAGCCCCTGGAGGACGAACTGCAACTCCACCGGTAGGCCCGCGGCCACCACCACGCTGACGATGATGGTCACGAGCACCACGCCAGCCATGGTCCCCGACACTGTGCCCCGCCCGCCAGCGAAGCTCGTCCCCCCGATCACCGCGGCGGTGATCGAGTTCAGGTTGTAACCGGCCGCCAGGTGCTGGTCGACGTAGCCGATGTACCCGCTCAGCAGGAGCCCAGCGAACAGGGCCAAGACACTGGAGGCCACGAACATAGCGATGACGATCCGGTCGGTGGGCACCCCGGCCAGCCGGGCGGCCTGAGGGTTGGAACCGGTAGCGTAGATCATCCGGCCCAAACGGGTTCGCTGGAGGACCAGCGCAGCGAGGATCGAGAGCGCGATCCACCCGATCGCCCCGAGCGGCAGGAAGCCGATCCGGCCGGTGTTGAAGATTCCCAGGATATCTGGCACCAGCCCACTGGCTTGCCCCTTCGTGTAGGCCAGCCGGGCACCCTCGACAAGGATCAGCATCCCCAGTGTGGCCACGAACGAAGGGACCTTGCGCTTGGCTACCAGCAGGCCGTTGACCAGCCCGATGGCCAGGGCCAGCGCCAGGGCCAGGAGGAACGCCAGGCCGATGGACCTTCCGGCCTGCGTCTCCACCACCAGGATGGCCCCGATGGCCATGACTGCCCCCACCGACAGGTCGATGCCCCGGACCAGAAGGACCAGCATCTGCCCGAGCGTGACCACGCCCAAGGTGGCGGCCTGGATGGCGATCGTGCTGAGGTTCCCTGTGGAGAACATGTTCCGTGCCACGATCCCCGCCACCACCAGGACGATGGCGATGAAAGCGTACACCGCGTAGCGGCTGGCCCAGTCTACGGCGCGGACCACCTGTGGCCTAAGCCGGGAACGTGCCCGAGTTCGCGCTTTCTCGCTAACGCTGCTCCGAGCCAACCCTCGATCCCCTCGGCGCTACCTGACCACCGCTCGGCCCGACTATACCCTAGGGGCGGCAGACACCCTCCGGACCGGCTGGAGGTCGGAGCGATCGGGGTTGGCTACGGCATGAGCGTCCTGCTGACCGAAGCGCAGGTGGAGGCGCTGCTGTCGATGCCCGACGCCATCGGCGCAGTGCAGGAGGGGTTCCGCCTCCTGGCCCGCGGGGAGGCGCAGAACTTCCCCCGACAACGAGGGGGGCCCCCGGGCGCGGTTCTCAACGTGATGTGGGCGGTGGCACCGGAGATTGGGCTCATGGCCGTGAAGTCTTACCCGGTGGTTCGTATCGACGTGCCCCAGTCCTCCACGTCCACGTTGGTGCTTTACGGGCTGCCCGACGGGCGGGTCCGCGGGGTCCTCCAGGCCGACACGCTGGGCCAGCGCCGCTCCGGCGCGGCCAGCGCGGTAGCCACCGGCCTCATGGCCCGCCCCGATTCCCAAGTGCTAACACTCTTCGGCGCCGGGTGGCAGGCCGGGGGCCAAGTGGAGGCCCTCGCTCACGTGCTCCCGGCGCTGTCACGGGTGCTGATAGTCAACCGCGACACGAAGCGAGGCCGCAAGTTCGCCGCCGAGGTGGAGGAGACGCTGGGCATCCCAGCAGAGCCCACCGACGCCGAGTCCGGCGTGCGACAGGCGGACGTGATCGTCACGGCCACGGGGGCGAGTGACCCCTTGTTTGACGGGGCGTGGGTGCGGCCGGGAACCCATATCAACGCCGTGGGGTCGAACTACCGCGAGAAGGCGGAGATCGACGCGGCGGCACTCGCATCCGCGGCGATGGTCGCGGCGGACTCGGTCGAAGTCGCCCGGCTCGAGTGCGGGGACCTCCACCGGGCGAGGTTCGACTGGGAAACGGTCGTCGAGCTCGGCGACATCGTCGTGGGGAACCGACCTGGCAGACAGTCTGAAGAGGACGTGACGATCTTCGAATCGCAGGGGCTGGCCATCGAGGATCTGGTGTGCGGCGATGTCGTCCTCCGGGAGGCCGAGTCTCGCGGCGAGGGAGTAGAGATCCCGATCTAACCCGGGGACACGACGGGAGAACCCGCCCGCTCGGCCGCCTCCGCCTCCTTCCTCTGCTTCCTCCACGAGGCGACGATGTTCGCCCGGGGCATGACCCACCCAAAGGCGAACCCCAGGGTCCGCAAGGTGATTTCGTGCCGATCCTTCTCCAGCTCCCCGGTGGCATCGCTGGCCACGAACGAGGCGTAGTCCCGGTAGCTGGCGTCGCGAACCGTGCTATCCACGCAAATGTTCGTGGTGACCCCCGCGACAACGAGGTTTCGGACGCCGAGCGTGCGCAGGATCGACTCCAGTGAGGTCCCGTAGAAGGCGCTGTACCGGGTCTTGTCGATGACGAAGTCGTCGGCCTCAGGCTTCAGCTCATCCACGATCTCGGCGTCCCAAGCGCCGTAGACGAGGGACTTCGTGCCGATGAGGGCGGGCTTCTCAGCGTGGAGGAGAAACCCAGCATCTTTCAGGTCGGGCCGGAGGATGTAGCGAGTGTAGATGACGGGAACGCCGGCCCCGTGCGCCGCGTCGACGAGCTCCCGGCACCCCTCGATGGCCGCGTTGCACATGCTGACGTCCATCCCGAGCTTGGCGAACGCCCCATCAGGATGACAGAACCCGTTCTGCATATCTATGACGAGCAGCACGCTCTTATCGACCCTCGGCTCAGGCGGCTGATCCTCGACCATGTGATCCCTCCGCATCGGCTGTTCCAGCCCGATTCTACTCTCGACCCTCGACTGACCTGGATCTGGGCCGCCGATTGCAACGTTCTCCCCGGAGAATGTTGGCGAAACAGGTGGGTCCCAGCCGGACCGCGACCTGGGACGGATCTAATTGCGGTCGGAACCTAACCCGGCAGTCCCATCGAGCCCTTGAGGGCTATGGCCTATCACGACGACGTCGGGGGCGTACGCGTCTACGCTCCGCAGGGCCTCGTCCCCAGTCCGGGCCTCCGCCACAACCTCGAATCCGTGGAGGCCGAGGATGTCGACGAGCATCCTCCTGAGGTGCTCGGTGTCCTTGGCGATGACCAGTCGAACGCTCATGGCCCCTCGGCGCCCCTAGAACGCTTGTTCCGGAAACCGTCCTTCCGTGCTGGTCTTCGACGGAAGCAAACCCCTGCTGGCGCTGCGGAGTCTTCACATGATCGCGGAGCGTGGCCAGCTATAGCGCTGGGCTGGGCCGGGCCAAGAGGGTATGAGTGACCGAGCCCAAGGTTCCTGGACACTCTTGTCACTCAAGAGTAGAGGGGTCCGGAGGACCGTGGGATGCGGAGTCGCCGGACACAGCCAACAGTGAGTCTCGCGCCGGCCGCCACGCCTGCGTGCGAACGTTGTGTGCCCGGGTCCAAGATGCGTCTGCGCAGGTAGTGCGCCCGGAGGGACTCGAACCCCCAACCTTCTGATCCGTAGGTATCCGGGCCTGAGCGCTGGGCTACTGGCCCAAGCGGGATCCGAACACCCACCCGTGTCTTTGGGTGTGGTTCAATGCGGGAGGATGAAGGGCGGCTGACGTGTCAACTCGGGAGGCTGAGGGTGCAGGGTGCCTGGGAGGTATTCAGAGAGGAATTCCGGAAGCATCCGGTCCGAATGATCGTCAGGTTGGCCGTGGTGGTATACGTAGCTGGGCTGATAGGCACACTGGCCCTGGGCGTGTTTGATCAGACACCGACCATGGTGTTCCGAGAGCCCTAGAGGCATGGCCAGCAGTCCTTGAGGTCACCACCAGCCAATACCTTCCACGGAGAACACGGCCCCGATCAGCGAGGGGGCCTCCAGCTGGCTGAAGCTCCCGTCCCTCGACTACTGCGGCGCGCCCCTGGGGGTCGACCTCGGCCGCGTGGTGGGGCAGGATGTCGTCCCGCTATCAACATCGGGATCCTCCACCGGACCAAGGGACTCGGCCAGGTCGGTGCCGGGGTAGCCAGGGCGCCGACCGGGCCGTTCCGGGAGGCCCTTCTGGCGCTCGACCGGACGCTTGGCGGCTGAGGCCACGGTCAGGGCGCTCCGAGCCGGCGTCGGGGTCCTGGATGTCCTGGGCCACCCCGGGGCTGGCGAGGTCCTGGCATGGTTCTCGCGGGCCTGCTATCTGCGGGTTCCGGGAGGGGTGATCACCCTTGTGGGGCCGGACGTGCATGATGGTCCGATCCACCTCGTGCTGGACGAGCCATTGCCCGAGGTGCCAGCCCGCACGCCCGCCTGGCTCACCACGGAGGAGCTGGGGATCGGGTCGAACTGCGTACTCGTGGACGAGGTGGTTCCGTGGCGAGGCTCGCTGCCGGAGCCAGTGGCCGTGAGGGGGGCGGCGATGGCAACCGCCGAGGTCCTCGCCGACGCGGCGGCGGGCTCGCTCCTCCCCGAGCCTACGGCCTCCGAGGCCCGTGTGCTTGTGGAGCGCGACGACCTGGAAGCGGTGGCCCGGGACCTGGCCGGCCTCGGCCCCGGCCTGACTCCCTCTGGCGACGACGTTCTCGGCGGGGTGCTGTTCGCCTGGCGCGCCTCCCGGGGACCCGCCGAAGAACCACGACTGGCCGCGGTGGCCGAGGGGGTCGCGACCAACGACATCGCCCGGGCCTTCCTCCGGTGGGCGGCGCGGGGGCAGGCGTTGGCGCCGGTTCACGACCTGCTCGGGTCCGCGGTGCGGGGCCAACGGGGGGCGGCCACGGTTGCGGGTCGCGCGCTCGCGGCCGTGGGAGAGTCCTCGGGTGCCGACTTCGCCCTCGGCCTCCGGTGGGGGATGCGCGCTAGCGGGACCCAATAGGTGCGAACGGCTACGGGTCGCGGGCAGCCCTCCGACGACCGTCGTATCCGGAGACAGACTTCCTGGAAGAATCACACTAGCGCGGAGGGCGAAGGGCGTGGAACCCAGTCAACTCTTGGTATCGCCCAGCCGCTGCAACCGCCGTCGCCTCGTCGCGCGCGATGAATTGGACGCCCAACGGCAGGCCATCCTTGCTGAACCCACACGGGGCTGCCACAGACGCCAGACCGCACATGCTTGCAGGGAGACAGGGGCGTGTCAGGCTCAAGCTTAGGAACCGCTCCTCGGACGAACCATGGGGAGGTTTCGGAGCGGCTATTGGGCTTGCGGGAAGGATGACCACGTCAACATCAGCCATCCCGGTTTTCCAGCCAGCCTTGAGTCGCTCTACTTCCTTGTGCGCGACGACGAGATCCTCATCTCGGATCCGCTCAGAGTAACGGAGTGACTCGAGAACGCCAGCGGAATAGAAATCCGAGTACTTCGGATACCAGCCTCTTTCCCTGTGGATTGCCAGTGCCTCGGCCATAAGGATCAGATTGGCAGGCCGGTCCCACTCCCTGAGAGGATCGAAGCGTCGCTGGACCCTCCGAGCTCCCGCCCGACACAACTCATCGACGGTTGCTCCAGTAGCTTCCTCCACCACCTCGTCACAATCGAGCATATCCGAAAGCTTAGATGGGACAGCAATGCGCAGAGGAGCGACACCCCGCGACGTGAATGCCGAGCTCGTCATAGCTCTCCACAGCAGCTCCAAGTCTGAGGCGCTGTGTGCAATCGGGCCGCACGTATCCAGGCTCGGCGCAAGCGGGATGATGCCCGTCATGGCCACCGTACCCGGACAAGGACGCAGACCAGTGACCCCGCACAGGGCAGAGGGAGTCCGAATCGACCCTGCCGTATCGGTTCCGATTGCTGCAGGTACCATTCCCGCAGCCACGGCGGCCGCTGAGCCTCCACTTGAGCCGCCGGGGATACGAGAGGAGTCCCAGGGGTTCACGGTGGGCGGCGTCACCACGCCGTAAGCGAACTCGTGAGTGTTCGTCTTCCCAACGATCACTGCGCCTGCCTCGCGTAAGCGCGATACAATCGGAGCGTCCTCCCGGGCGACGTTCTTCTCAAAGACACGAGATGACGCCAAGGTCGGCATACCCTTCACGTCCACCAAGTCCTTGATCCCCAGGGGTATCCCATGGAGGGCCTTGGGTCTGCCACCTCCAGCAAGCGCCTCCGTGAGAACGCGAGCCTGCCTCAGTGCCCCATCCCGATCCAGCGAAGAGAAGGCCTTGACGCGCTCCTCAACCGAGGCGATTCTCGTTAGGTATTCCTCCGTCAGGTCGAGGGGCGACAGACTCCCCGATGCAATCTCCGCAACCGTCTCACGAATGGACATGTTCACGATGCGGTCGCTCGAATATGGTCCTGCGCCGATATTCGTCAAGTACTGAAAACACGTCGCATGATGTCGGGCCAATTGTTCGGTCCATAGGCGATGAAAGCGACGCCACAGCCTGCCGCCGCCTCACGGTCTTCGGCGTGATCTCCCACATACACAGGCGCACGTCGGTGAGGAAGAAGGGCTATCAACGCGTCTTGCAGCAGTTCGGCTTTGCTACGCGGGGCCTCCCGCGGAATGGTACCGACGACGAGGTCAAAGAGGCTGAGGAGGCCCGTCCCTCCAAGCACCACTTCCGCCAGAGGTGTCGGCTTGTAGGTAACAACTCCAAGTTTGGCGCCCGCCTTTGAAAATGCCCGGACAGCATCGTCGGCCGAGGGCATGAGCGGGGTGGACACTTCGATGATTCTCGAGTACTCCTGCCGATACACCTTTAGGACCCTGGCCACCGTGTCAGGCTCTGGGATCACCTTTGCCAGCATCCGATCGAGCGGCGGTCCCACGAAGGAGTACAGGTCCTGCGTGGGGTCCAACTCCACCCCACATGTCGAGAACGCAATCCGGAGCGCTGTCGTGATTGCCGGGGCCGAATCCACGAGGGTGCCGTCCAGGTCGCAGAGAATCGGATCGAATTTCAACCGACAGCCACCCTAACCCGACGGGCTCCCGACACGGCGATACCGACGCTCTCGCATCTCCAGTCTTTCGGCATTGTCCTCCGAGATCAGCTTGTGCAGCTCTAACTCGATCACACCTCTGAGTCGCTCAAGAAACTGCTCCTTCTCCATCGCTGCACTTGGGTATTCGGCTACAACTCGATCGACAATTCCGAAGCGCTCGAGCTCTCTGGCCGTTATCCCCTGATGCCGTGTGAGCACAGCCGCGAAGTCGGGAGTCCCCCACAATATGGCGGAACCTCCCTCCGGCGCTATCGGCGCAAGCCACGAATTGTCAGCAGCCAGGATCCTGTCCGCCGGTAAGAGGGAGAGCGCCGCCCCCCCTCCGCCCTCGCCCAGAATCACGGAGAGCGTAGGGGAGTCCAACGTCGCCATCCGCACCATGGTTTCGGCAATGTGGAAAGAAAGCCCTCCCTCCTCGGCCGACCTACTCAACTGTGCACCCGGAGTGTCAATAACCGTCACGAGTGGCAACTTGAGCTCTCGGGCTACCTGGATGGCCCGCTGTGCCTTTCGCAGCCCTAGCGGCCCTACGGCCGCTCTCAACGGACTGTTCCGGCGATCGTGCCCAAGGAAGACAGCGGAGATTCCACAGATCCTCCCGACCGCCGCGATAAACCCATTGGAGCTCCACTCCGACCGGCTGCCATCCAGAAAGGTGAGCTCGGATCCACAGGTCACCAGGACGTCCCAACTGTCCGGACGGAGCGAATCTCGAGACCACTGCACCGATCTCCACGGGTCCGCTGGCTGCCCTCTACCGCGTTCCGGGATCGCCTTTGCCGCTCGATAGTCTGGCTTCTCTGCCGGATGCACACGGTCCTGGAGCACGGAGAGAACGTAGATAACCCGATCCCGCATCTCGGGCGGAGAAACAAGATCGTCAATCAGCCCACGACGAAGGAGGTTTTCCGCCACCTGGACGTGGGGGGGGAGCGCCTTGCCACTGAGCACTTCTACCACCCGTGGACCGGCGAACCCAATGAGCGCTCCTGGCACGGCAAATGTGAAGGTCCCGAGCGATCCCCATGACACGAGAGCTCCGCCGATGGTCGGGTTTCCGAGAAACGTGATATGGGCAAGCCCAGCCCTCCGAAGGTGCATTGCCGCGACGGACGACTTCACCATTTGCAGGACGGCAAAGGGTCCCTCCTGCATGCGGATACCTCCGGATGCGATGAACGAAACAACCGGGATGGATGCAAAGAGGGCCCGCTCGAATGCGTCAACCAGCTTCTCCCCTGCCACCACGCCTATGCTCCCCCCCATGAAGCGAAAGTCACTGACAATGAGGGCAACCTCCTGGCCATCCACTCTGGCCCGACCCGTGAGGATCGCCTCACTCGATGGCTCCCCCAGGCGACGCTCCGTCTCCAGGAGACTGCTCTTGTATGACGACCCGTCCCCGGGCTCGAACCTCAGCGGATCCCCTGGAGCATCGGAATCCCACGGCTCGAAACTTCCAGGATCAACGAGAAGCGCGAGGACATCTGACGCGGAGAGAGTCGGAGCCCCTGGATGCATGGCGGTGCGACCCCGGCTACGCGTCCTCGCCGGTCTCGGCGCCGGCCCGAGCCGCAAAGTGCCACGGAATCGCCAGCCGCTCGACTAGCACCACAAGGTAGAACAGGACGATCCCGATAATCGAGAGCGCCACGAAGATAGCGAACATCAGCGGCGTCTGCAGGTTCCGGTTCGCGATCAGCACCATGTAGCCGAGCCCTTCCTGGGCCGAGATGAACTCGCCCACAACGGCCCCAATGAGCGCCAACGTGGTCCCCACTTTCACGCCGTCGAAGAACTGAGGTAGGGCCCGGGGAATCTTCAGGTGCCGGTACAGCGGCCATCGGCGACGGCTCATGGTTCGGAACAGGTCGATCTCCTCCGGCGACACGCTCCTGAGGCCACTGGCCGTGGAAATTACGATAGGGAAAAAGGCGATGAAGAACGCGACAACGATCTTCGGGGTCAAGTCAAAGCCGAACCAGATGACGAACAGCGGCGCGATGGCCACCTTTGGGACGGCCTGCGACATGACCAACCACGGCATGATTGCTCGCGAGAACGGCGGAATCTCTGCGATGAGGACCGCGAGGACCACCCCAATCAGGATGCTGAGTCCCAGACCGCCCAGAGCCTCCACCGTGGTCACCCACCCGTTCTGGAGCAGGATCCCCGCGTTCAGGACGAACTCCTGGCCCACGACGTGCGGCGCCGGCACCAGGAACGAGCCGATGTCGAAGGCGGCGATCACCAGGTACCAGAGCCCGAGAATCGCGACGAGGGCCACCAAGGGCGCACGGATGATCTCGGTGATACGACGGACAACGGCCGCGGTCCTCCCACCAACCGGCGGCGCCGAATGGCCACTCTCGGAGGATCGAGGCACGTGGTGGGTGTCTCGGATCATGCTTCTCAGTTCGCGGCCTCGAAAGTGATAGCCAGCTCCTCGTCCCAGGACGTAGCTACGGTCCCGGTGGACCCGGGACGATAGTAACGCCCGGTCCGCGGGCGCCACAACGGCAACCTTGGACAACGCGGAGTCCCGGTTTCGGCGTGATCGGGCGACCCGGGCCGGAACCACGCGGGCTCAGGCGCTCCGCGCATCGTGACCAAGGCTGGGGACCTTCTTGTCGAACCCTGCCATTGGCTGTCGATTGAGCAGTACCCGAGAATGGCAACTGACGCTCGATGGCTCGAGCCGTGGCCCGGGTAACCGGGTGAGAAAGGAGGCCACGTGGCCGGGTTGAATCTGTTGGTAAGGAACGCTCAGATTGTGACCCCAGGCGGGACCCATCCCGGCTCCATCCTGATCGCCGGAGGGCGGATCGTCGGCATCGAGGCGAGAGACGAAGAGTTCACTGCGGATCGCGTCATCGACGCCGGCGGCCGGTACGTGCTCCCGGGGCTGGTGGATCCCCACAGCCATGTGGGCGGCAAGTACGCGTTGGAGCAAGATTTCCGCACCGAGACGCCAGGCGCGGCCGCCGGGGGCGTGACCACGGTTGGACTGATTCACGGTTCGGCGCGGGCCACTTGGGACTACAAGGAGTTCGTCACGGAGGACGACGTCACGCCCTGGTCCGAGGCCTACCCGGTGGCACGTGAGATTGGCGAGAAGACCTCGGTGGTGGACTTCTTCTACCTTCCGACCATCAACGTCTGGAAGCAGGTCGAGGAGATCCCCCGGTTGGCCGACGAGTTCGGGTTCTGCGGCTACAAGTTCTATGCCAACCTGAAGAATCCCGAGACTACAAACGTCGGTGAGAAGTGGAAGCAGCGGATGGGAAACCCAGGCACCTGGGACGACGCCATGATCTATGCAGCGTTCGAGCAGCTCGGGCGAATCGGACCCGCTGGCGTGGCCCTAGTGCACAACGAAAACCAGGAAGTGGCGTCGATCTTTAAGCGCCGGCTTATGGCCGAGGGACGCAAGGATCCCCAGGCGTGGACCGAGCGCTCGCCCGGCTGGCTGGAGGCCGAGCACGTGATCCGCTACGCACGGTTCGCCAGGGAGGCGGGAGTTCGCTTCTACGTCCTGCACCTCACCTCTAAGGAAGGCGTCGAAGCATGCGTCCAGGCCCGCGCGGAAGGCACAGACATCATCGTGGAAACTTGCCCGCATTACCTGACCCTGACCTGCAACGACCCGCCCGGCAATCTCCTGAAGGTCAACCCCCCGATCCGGTACCAGGAGGACAACGAAGCGCTGTGGCGGGCAATCCAGGATGGCGTCATCACGTGCATCGGAACCGACCACGTGGTTTCGAGCATCCACGAAAAGCTGGAGCGCGGCGACACCGCTGATCGGCAGACCAATCCGCGCGAGGACATCTGGTCCACCGGCTCGGGTTGCGTCGGATGGGACACCCTGCTCCCGGTGATGCTCAGCGAAGGTGTGCACAAGGGGCGCATCTCCATCGAGAAGCTGGTGGAGATCTGCTGCCAGAACACCGCCAGGACCTTCGGCCTCTTCCCCCGAAAGGGGGCCATCCAAGTTGGCGCGGATGCCGACCTGGTAATCCTGGATTTCGACAAGAGCCAGACCATGCGCGCGGACATGCTCCACTCTCACTGTGACTTCACATGGTTCGAGGGCAGAGAGCTCAAGGGCTGGCCGATGACCACGCTTGTCCGAGGCGAAGTAGTCTATGAGAACGGCGAGGTGATCGGCGAGCACGGCTACGGCCGGGCCATCGCCCGACGCTCCGACCATGAGCTGTTCCCGGTAGAGGAGGTCGTCTAAGGGCGAAGGACTTGGAACGCGGCCCGCGAACCGGAAAGGGTGTTTTCCATGCTCGATACGCTGCAGAAGAAGGTGGATCAGCGGCACGCCGCCCTGATCGTGGTAGACGTGCAGAACGACTTCTGCGCACCTGGAGGGATGATGGAGCGGGAGGGTCTGGACCTGAGTCTAGTACACGACATGATTCCCCGACTGCAGAAGCTCATCGAGGCGAGCCGCCGGGCCGGCATCTTCACCGTCTACATTCAGAGTATCTACGGGTTAGCCGGCAACGAATATCTGTCCGAATCGTGGCTCGAGCAGGCGCGGCGGCGGCGCAAGGGCAGCTATACGGATTATCCAGTGTGTGCCAGGGGGTCGTGGAACGGCGATTTCTACGAGGGAATCTCGCCAACCGAGGGCGACGTCATCGTGAACAAGCATCGGTTCGATGCGTTTGAGGGCACGCCGCTGGACCTCATTCTTCGCTCAAAGAACATCCGGACTGTGCTCGTGACCGGAGTCGCCACGAACGTCTGCGTGGAGACCACTGCCCGCCGCGCGTTTGTGATGGACTATCACGTGGTGTTCGTCGGGGATTGCGCAGCGACCTACAGCCCCGAGGAACAAGCCATGACCCTACGAAACATCGATCGATACTTCGGCCAGGTCGCAACACATGATGAGGTCATCGCTTGCTGGACGAACCGGGCCAAGAGCGCACGCCGACGGTCAACTGCCGGTGCAGCGTGAGCACTTAGATCACCGTCGGAAGGAGAGGGACGCATGCGGCTTGTTGATCTCAGTCATCCGGTCAGCATCCACTCGCCGGGGTGGATCGGGTATCCGGGCCTGAAGCTCTGGTACCTGCAAACCCATCAGACCGACGGGATCGTGGCCCAAATCGTGGAGACCCCACTGCACGTGAGCACGCACCTGGACGGGGAGATGCACGGCTACTCGGGAGGGAAAGATATCGCCTCGATACCCCTCGAGCGACTGTACGGCGAGGGCGTGGTCGTGGACGTCTCCGGGGTCGGCGAGTGGGGTATCTACACACCCGAACTAATCGAGTCAAAGGTGGAGGTCAAAGAAGGCGACATCCTTATGGTGCACACCGGCTGGTGGCGCCACTATGTCGGGATGCCCGAGGAGGACCTCCTCCGTTACTTCTGTCGCCACCCCGGCCCTAGCCCCGACATGGTCCAGTGGATGATCGACAAGAAGCTCAAGTGGATGGGGATCGACGCTGGCTCCGCGGACCACCCGATGAATACCTCGATCCGTCGCAAGCGGCCGGAGCTGGTCCCCGAGTATGAAGAGCGATTCGGGGTGAAACTGGAGAGGCAGTGGCCCGAGCGCGACCTGTTCTTCATGCACCATGACCCGTTCCGGCACGGAATTGTCCATGCCGAGAACGTGGGGGGCGACATTGGACAACTCCTCGACCAACGCTGTGTGATCGGGGCATTTCCATGGAAGTTCGAAGGCGGCGAATCCTCGATCTGCCGCATCGTCGCCTTCGTCGAAGACGGCGGCTGACCCGGGGGAAGGGTACACACAACGTGAAAGGGGGCGGCGCAGAGTTGCTGGTCGCTGCGATCCAGATGGGGTCCACCCTGGGCGATCCGGATGGAAACCGAGAACGAGGAGTGGGATGGCTGCGGCGGGCCGCGGAGGAGGGCGTGGGACTCGCCGTGCTCCCCGAGCTCAGCGTGAGCGGATACGCCCCGGCGACTCGCGAGGACGCCCTCCGCATGGCCGAGCCCGTTCCTGGACCGTCGGTGGAGGCCTGGGGCAAGGTGGCCCGCGAAGCCGGGATGATGGTGGTCGGCGGGCTCACCGAGCGGGAGGGCGACCGATGCTACAACGCCGCCGTGGCAGTGAACCTCGACGGGAGCGCCACCATCTACCGAAAGGCGCACCTGTTCGAAGGGGAACGCAAAGTCTTCGATCCCGGCGACACCGGATTTCCCGTGATCGACGCCCCGTTCGGAAAGGTCGGTGTTCTGATCTGCTACGACCTCCGGTTCCCCGAGGCGCTCAGGACCCTCGCCGTCCGCGGCGCCCAGGTGGTGGCAGTTCCCACGGCGTGGGTCACCCTGACGGGCCGGCGTAGCGATGACCGCGGCGTGTCGATGCAGGCCTACTGTGCGCAGGCGCTGGCAAGCATGAACCGGGTATTCATGATGTGCGCCGGCATGATTGGCCGGTTCCGCGACACCGAGTTCCTCGGCAACAGCCTAGTGACCGACGTCACCGGGTGGCCGCTGGCCGGGCCCGCGGATGACCGGTCGGAACGGCTCGTGCTGGCTACAGTCAATCCAACCCAGGCCTTAAGCAAGGCCATAACGCCGGAAAACGACTTGTTGGCGGACCGCCGCCCCGAGCTCTACGAGACGGGAGGTCCGGGATCCCCGGGGTCGTTTGCCCCGAACGGCGTGAGTGCGTAGAGGTCGGGCGACGGCGGGAGGGATACAACGAGCACACGACCCGATGGGCATGTCAAATGGGCCGCGCTGACGGAGACTGCGCCGCATGAAGGTGTTCGCTCGCGGAGGCTCGACTCTCAGGCCCTGACAATCATCCGCTACGAACTCGACCCGAAGGCGACCTATCCGCCCCACAGCCACGAGCACGAGCACTACCTCCTGAGCTTAGCCGGACAGGCATTGGCCGCCCTCGGAGACCTGACCCTCGAGCTGAGGCCGGCGGATCTCATCCTGGTGCCGGCGGGCGTGGTCCACAGCACCACAGCGGGAGCGGCTGGCGCCACATTCCTAAATATCGGTCCGCGCCGATCATGATGGAAGGGAAGAGGAGGCGTAGATGGATCTGATCATTCGGAACGCGAAGCTCCGAGACCGCGAAGGAACCGTTGATATTGGGATCGAGGGGGAGAGGATCGAGGCGATCCGCGATCGCATCGACGAACAGCCGGACACCGAAATCGATGCCGAGGGCGACTTGACTACCACGAGCTTCGTCAACCCCCACATGCACGTAGACAAGTGCCTCATGGCCAGTACGATGCGCCAGAACGAGAGCCAGACGCTGCAGGAGGCCATCCTCATCACCTGGGAGTTCAAGCGAAACTACGAGACTGAGGACATCGTGGCTCGGGCCGGCCAGATCGTGGAAGCAGCGCTCCGGAACGGCACCACGGCCATGAGGATGTTCGCGGACGTCGACACCATCGGTGGCCTTGCGCCGGTCGAAGGAGAGCTCGAGACGAAGAACCGCTTCGGCCACCTCATGGACCTCGAGGTGGTGGCCTTCCCCCAGGAGGGCATCATCCGCAACCCAGGCACGGAGGAGCTCATGCGCAAGGCTATGGACATGGGCGCTGACGTCGCCGGGGGGCTCCCTTGGTACGAGCGGACCGACGAGGAGGCCCGGCGGCACATCGACATCGTGTTCGACATCGCCAAGGAGTTTGGCAAGGATATCCACATGCTTGTGGACGACACGGATGACCCGACCTCGCGCTCGCTTGAGTACCTGGCGGTGAAGACAATCGACGAGGAGTATCAGGGCCGGGTCACCGCCAGCCATTGCGGCGCTCTGGCCGCCTACGACGACACGTACGCGGCCAAGGTGATCTCCTTGGTCGAGGAGGCGGGCATCTCTATCTGTTCCAACCCTCATATCAGCCTGGTCCTCTCCGGCCGCCGCGACAAGGAGCCCATCCGCCGGGGCATGACCCGGGTAAAGGAGCTGCTAGCGGCTGGGGTGAACGTCTGCTCAGGGCAGGACGATGTTCACGATCCCTACTACCCGTTCGGAAAGGCCGATCAGCTCGAGGTAGCCTTCATCGCCGCCCACGCTACCCACCTCACCTACCCGACCGAACTCGAGACTGTGTTCGACATGGTGACCACGAACGGTGCGCGCGCGATGCGACTGGACTGGCATGCTCTCGAGGAGGGGAAACGCGCGGACATCGTGATCTTCCAGGCGAAGACGCTCGTGCATGCCCTGCGACTCCAGGCCCCTCGCCGGTACGTGATTCGCAAAGGCAAGGTGGTGGCGAGGAGCCGACTAGACTCCGAGATCGTAGGTTGAGCACTGGCGCATGACTGTCGTCGACATTCATTCGCACCTCTTTCCGCGCTCCTACATCGAGCTGCTTCGTCGGCGGAACACGCCACCGCGCGTGGTCGGGGAGCGGGGCGATGAGCGTCTGGTGACGTTCCCCGAGGAGACCGGTAACACTGGCCGCCCCATCACGGAGGCGTTCTGGGATGTCGGCGTGAAGCTCGCCTTCATGGAGCAGGAAGGGATCGACCAGACGCTCGTCACCCTCGGTAACCCGTGGCTCGACCCGTTCCCCGACGGCCTGGACGTGGCCTGGTCGTTGAATGAGGAGTTCGCTGCGCTGGCGACATCGACCGGCGGCCGCATCCTGGGCGCCGGGGTTCTACCACTGGATCTTGAAGACGCCCTCCGGGTGGCTGAGGAAGTGGCCACCGCCGAAGGCCTGTTCGGGTTGGTGGCCGGCCCGAGGATCTGCGACCGGACCTTGGACGACGCCGCACTCGATCCTCTTTGGACCTCGCTCGAGCGTCTTGAACTTCCCCTGCTCATCCACCCGAAGGGTGAGCGAGCGCTCCACGACTTGGGCGGTTACGGCGGGGCCCTGCCCGTAGGGATTGGGTTTCCTTTCGAGACCACCGTAGCGGTAGCCAGGCTTACGCTGGCCGGGGTCTTCGAGCGTCACCCGGGCCTCCGGTTGGTGGCCTCGCACGGTGGAGGGACCCTCCCTTACCTCGCGGGTCGGCTCGACATGGTGTGGCGGACGAACGAGCACCTGCATGCCCGTCTGCAATCGCCTCCCAGCGAGAGCCTCCAACGTCTGCACGTGGACTCGCTCGTGTACGCACCCCGCGCCATCCGGGCCGCGACGGACCTCGTCGGTACAGGGCGGATGATGTTCGGTACCGACCACCCGTGGTCTTCAAGTAGCCGCGACGCGGTGGACGCCGCACTGGAGGGCGAGCAGCTCCATGCAGTTCTGGGAGGCACGGCTACTGTGGTCTGGGGCCTTCCCTCCCCTAAGCTCCGTTCCCCTCACTAGAGACCCCTGGCCGGCGGGCGACGTCACTCTCAAGCTGCTTCCAGATCCGGTCCACGTAACCTACAAACGCCATGGTTCGTTTCACCTCGAGGCCGCGGGGCCGGTCGATGGCAATCGGGAGCTCCGCCTTTACTCGCCCTGGTCGGCCGGTGAAAACGACCACTCGGTCTGAGAGGTACACGGCCTCGTCGATCTGGTGGGTAATGAACACCACGGTCTTCTTCGTCTGCTCCCAGATCCGGAGAAGTTCCGCCTGCATCATCTCGCGCGTCTGAGAATCCACCGACGCGAACGGCTCGTCCATAAGCAGCAAAGCTGGCTCGATTGCCAGGGCCCGCGCCAGGTTGGCGCGCTGCTTCATCCCACCGGACAGTTGGTACGGGTACTTCTCTTCGAAGCCGCTCAGGCCCACGAGCTCGATGTACTCGCGCGCCACCTGACGCCTGGCACGCTTCCCGAGACCGCGGATCTCCAGCCCGAAGGCCACGTTGTCGATGGTGGTTCGCCACGGCAAGAGACTGTCCTCCTGGAAGACGGTCGCCCGGCCGCTGGACCCTTCGCCGAGTAGCACGTGGCCTTCCGACGGCCGCAGCGCGCCCGACAGGACACGGAGCAGGGTGGTCTTCCCGCACCCGGAGGGCCCGACGACGCTGGTGAACTCACCGCTGTCAACGGAAAAGCTCACGTCGCGGAGGGCCCAAAAGGCCTCCTCCCCCGAGCCGAACTCAAGGGATAGGTTCTCGACAGCGATCTGGCTCACACCACGCTCCGTGTACTCCACCAGGGCACCGCGATACGCTGGGCCAGGCGCATCAGCGACGTGAGCCCCAGAGTAATCAGCGTTACCGTCAGCACCGCCGCCAGTAGATTGTCCATCCGAAGAGTCGTACCCGACAGCGTGATCAGGAAGCCGAGGCCCTCTCGGGAAGCCAGCAGTTCACCGATAATCACGCCCAGGAACGCCCGCCCTAAACCCATCCGCAGTCCCTCGATCAGCGAGGGGAGCGACCAGGGCAGGACCACCGATCGAAGTACGTGACGCCATCCTCCCCCGAACGATCGGGTCATCTCTACCAGCTGTGGGTTTACGGACATGATGCCCGTCGCTGTGTTGATCCAGGCGGGGATGAAGCAAGCGAACACCGCCAGAGCGATCTTCGAGCTGAGATCCAGGCCGAACCATACGAGGAAGATGGGGAACACCGCGGCGAACGGCACTGCCATAAGCACCGTAATCCAGTGCTCGGTCATCTGCCGGAACAGCCGGCTCAGCCCCGCAGCGATACCGCCGAGGACTCCGATCACGGAGCCGATGGTGAACCCGATCGAGAGCTCGATCATGCTCACACGGGTGGCCTCCAGCAGTGTCCCGCTTCGGAGCAACTCCCAGAATGCCACCACGGTGTCCATGAAGCTGGCGAACACGAACTTGCTGGAGATACGACCGACGACTTCCCAGACGGTCAGGCCGATCACCCAAGACAGCAGGACAGGCAGATACCGTGTGACCCGGCCCTTCCGCATCCGCGAAAGCGCGCCCTTGGTGCCTCTCGTGGGAGCGCTCGTGATGACCACAGCCCGTCCCGGTGCCGAGGCATCACCTCGATCGTTCACGACGGGGGAACGATCACGCAGCAGCTGACTCAAGATAACTGTTGTCGATCAGCTCCTCCAGATTCAATGATCCCACATCGATGTCTTCGCCCGCGAACTCGAAGAAGTCGAAGGCGGGCTCGAGATCATCGGGGGTCAGGGAGTCCAGTGAGTACTGCTCGAATCCTTCGGCCGAGTCATAAGAGAGCTCGACGTCCTCCTGCGGCAGCCCCTCGCCGGTGGCCAGCACCGCCTCGATGACCGCGTCGCGGTTCTCCGGATTCTGCATGAACAGGATGCCGTCCTGGGTGGCCCGGATGAACCCGACCAGCGCGTCCTCGTTCGCCTCCGCGAACGTGCGCGTGGTCTGAATAGCGTTCCACGGATAGCTTCCCAGCGCCTCCGGTGGCCCCAGAACGTTGAAATCGCCGGTCTGTTCCGCCTCCAGCAAGGCCCCGACCCCGAACATTCCCCCGTCAATCTCGCCGCTCTCCAACTGAGCCAGCGCCGCACCATCGTCCTCGATCGGGACAAACGTGACGCTGTCGGGATCCACCCCGTTCTCCTCGATGAAGCGGCGAGCCAAGAACTCGTCCGTGCCGAACCCCGCGGATCTAAGCGTGGCGCCCTCAAGGTCGGCCACACTAGTGATGTCCGGTGACACCATGAGGCCGTCGGTGACGGTGTCCATGTGTGGAGCCACGAACAGGATGTCCTTCCCCTGCGACGCGGCTATTAGACCGCTGTCGGCGCCGTCGCTCAGCACGTCAACCTGCCCGCCCGCCAACAGTTGCCCTCCGTCGAAGGTGAATGTCATGTTGACTTCGACGTTTTCACGGTCGTAGAAGCCTTGATGGTCCGCCACAAGCATGGGCCAGATTGGGATGCTAAAGGGCGGGATGCCGGCGAGCTCAATCGTGGCCGCACCCGAACCATCGCCCCCGGATGTGGTCTCCTCACTGCATGACGCTCCGGTGAGCACCGCCACGCCGACCAAACCCAGAACTTTCAGCCTGATGCGTCGCCCCGCCATCGGCACACCCCCCTAGGTGTCGTGACCACCCGGGCCTTGTGCCTCATGGTGTTTGGGGGGGCCGTGACCGGGCAAGGGTCGGCGGCCACAACTCCGGCATCGGAGGATGTGGAGGACTGCCAGGTAGCGCCTCAGGCGAGGGCTCCGGCTCCCACCGCGGGAGGGTCGTACAGCTCGATAGTGGCAACAGCCAGGGACAGGAGCAGGCGCCGGCGAGGGTCGTCCAGCTCGTCGCCGAGGAGCGAGCGGAGCCGGCTGGCCCGGTGTCGAACCGTGTTGTAGTGGAAGAACAGTTCGTCGGCCGCCAGGCGGAGGTTCATGTTCCTGGCTAGGAGCGTCCGGAGCGTGGCTAGCAGGTCCCCCCGTCGGGCCGGCCCAGGGCCGGCCAGCGGGCCCAGGATCTCATGGGCTACCTTCAGCAGGCGTTGCGGGTCCCGGGTCAGAGACAGCAGCCCGACGGCGCCTAGGTCGGCGAAATGGGCCACCTGGGCGCTAACGGGGTTGATCTGGCGAAAGCGCAGCGCTAGCTTCGCCTCGGCAAAGGCCTCCGCGAGCCCTGTGACGTCGCGTCGGGGCCGCCCCACACCCAGCACTAGACCGGAGTCATGCCAGGGCGAGTCCTTGGTGCCTGCCAACTCCGCGGCGATCGTGCTCGCCACGATCACCGGATTGTCGTGGGGACGGAGGTGCACGACCACGCCCACACCGGGAGGGCGAAGGAAGACCCGTCCCTCGAGAGCGCAGTCGCGAAGGATGGCCTTCAACGTGAGAAGGTCGCCCTCGCCGAAAAGCTCAAAGGCGCTACCGTTGCCCTTCCCGGAGGGGGTCCGGCCGGCCACCAGGACTAAGTACGGGCGCTGGAGTGGCCATCCGATCCTCGAGGCTCGCGACCGAGCGTCTTCGGGTTGCACCGGACGCCCTTCGGTGAGGTCCTCGAACAGCTCTCGCTCATACTTGCGGTACACCTGCTCTACCTGCTGGCGACCCACGAGGAGCATCCCGGCTACGACCGCGGCGTGTGCGATCGCCGATCGGGTCAGAGTGTCGCTCGGATCGACATCCCGCACGCAGACGATCGCGCGAGAGGAGCCGCCGGCCGGTGCCGACGCAAGGTAGTAGCCCACGCCCCCCACCTGGATCACACCTCCCGTGACTCCACGGGACAAGAAGCCGATCAGCTCGTCGGAGCCCCAGCCATCCTCATCGCCGGCCGCCCCGAGCAACTCACCGCTGTCTGTAAAGATGGCCGCAGGCCTATGGAGCGCCTGGGCCAGGATGTGGGCCACTGAGCTGGGGTCGCCCTCCTCACGTAGCGCCGCCTGCGTCAGTCCGTCGTGCACCACCATCGACTCCCGAAGGGTCTCGAGCTGATGTCCGGCGATGGCGGTGAGGAGAGGATTCACGATCTCGTCGAAGGGGCCCTCCGGCATTAACAGAACGGGGAAGGAAACCTCGTCAGCGGCTTCCACGAGGGCGTTGGGAACCTCCGACCAGTACTCGGACAGCTTCAGCGCCAGGCCGGCAGCTCTCGACTGGTCGAGTCGCTCGATCAGGTCAGCCAGGTCCAGGTTGAGCAGCGGATAGGCGTTCGACAGCACCAGCTGGTGAGGCTGCACGCCCTCGAAGTCAGTGACGTCGAGCACGCCGACCCCCTCGACAGCGCGCCCCACGCCCTCGAGCCCGGCCACCACCCGCGCCGCTTCCAAGCAGGGAAGGGTGAGCGCCTGCTCTACGGTGTAGGAGATCATCCTCGACACGGGAGCATCCTACAAGGGGTCTCGTTCCCAGGGGGGGCGCATCTGTTGCGGACGGCCTCGGTTCACTGTACCGAGATGCCATCAACCGGTAGGGTGCCGCGGGGCCTGGATCAGGTCCCGGGAGTCGAGGCAGGCGGCCCCTGGCCGGCGCAGACGAGCTGGTAGTCCTCCCACGTGTCCACGTCAACGGGAGCGGTTCCCAGTTCGACGGCCACGACCCAACCAGGGTGCCTACGCAGGACCGCCCGCGCACCGGAATCGCCTTGCACAGCCCGCAACGACGCCCAGACCATGCGCCCCAACAGGACCGGATGTCCGGGCCGCCCCCCATACCTGGCTTGAATCACGGGTCCGCCCGTGGTCCGGTAGGCGTCCACGACCGCCCGCACCGCGCCGGGCTGAACGCCGGGCTCATCACCCAGCAGCACCACGGCGGCCTCGGCCCCGGAGACCGCCACGAGCCCCACAGCCAGCGAGGTGGACTGACCGTATGCAAAGTGGGGGTTGACGACGGTTCGGACGCCAAGCCCCAGCCGCAGCGCCCGGGCCACGCGGTCCGCGTCGTGGCCCAGTACCACCACCACGCGGTCGAGCTCGGTGATGGCGGTGTCGACGACATGCTGGAGCATCGGCCTGCCCCCGACCGGCAGGAGCTGCTTGGTTCGACCCAGTCGGGACCCTGTCCCGCCGGCCAGGATGACCCCCGCCACCCCGTTGCCCGCCGTCACGGTGTCGACCCCGGCACGGGAGCCTTGGCGACATCGCTGCGCCGATCGTGAATCGGTCCCCGGCGATCGCGAAGCGGACTGCCCGGTCGTCCCCGGCGGACGGACAGGATCTCGGCAACGATCGCCATGGCAATCTCCTCGGGGCCCTCCGCTCCGACGTCGAGACCGGCCGGCCCGTAGATACGAGCCCGTTGCTCGACCGTCGGCCACCGATCCTTCGCCTCCAGGTCAGCGAGGATCCGCTCCAACCTGGCCCGCGGGCCCAGTACGCCGATGTACCAGGCGGGCGTGGCCAGCAACGCGGACAGGTATTCCCGGTCCCTGAGGTAGTGGTGGGTCACGAGGACGACGGCCGTCCACTGGTCGATCGAGATGCTGCTTACATCGGCGGGCCGTCGGAGCGAAACGAACCGGCCCTCGGAAGGCAGGACCACATCCCGATCAGTGTCCTCAACTACCACGAGATCCCATCCGAGCTTGTCGGCAGCGCGGACCAGCGAGCCGGCGTCGGGTCCCGCGCCGCAGACGACGACCCGAACCGGAACCTCCGGCACGTCGATGAAGACGCGCAGGCGTCGGTCACCGACCGCAATGTCCACGACCCCGGGACCCATCGTCGCGAGGGCGCGTCGGCCGTACTCGACCATAATGCGGACCGCATCCGCGTTCCCGACGCTTCCTTCCGACGACCCGTCGGCCTCGACAACGAGGTGGTCACCAGGGGCGGCGGCTGGCACCGTCGAGTTCACCACCGTGATCAGGGCCACCTGTCGGCGACGCCTTCGCGGGATCGCGAGCGCCTCCAACGACGATGCTTCCTCCCCTGGCTCGACGAACAGCGTCATCGCGCCGCCGCAGCCCAGCCCCCATCCCCATATCGCCTCGTCATGGTCCCAATGATCCACCTCCACGACCCGCGGCCTTCTCTTCCCAAGGACCTCCACTGCGATACGCTCCACCTCGGCGTCCAAGCATCCACCGCTGATCGTGCCCACCCGTTCTCCCTCTTCCGAGATCAACAGGCGGGCACCGGGACGGCGGTAGGTCGACCCCTCCGTTGTCAGGATCGTGGCCACAGCGAAGCGAGTTCCTGCTCGCCGGAACCGCTCCGCGGCCTCCAGGACCTGGGTGGTTTCGTCCACAAGCGGAGCCTACCCCCTCGATCCTGGGCTGGGGTGTGTGCCTAGGAACAGAACCAGCGAAAGGAGCGAATCGGATCGGGCGACGTTCCCAGTGGGACCTTTGTGGGGTGAAGCCAAACAGCCGGGAGGAGAGTGGCCTCGTTCTGCCATTGTTGCCGTGCCCCCCTAATGGTACGACACACCCGCTAGGGTGGGCGGATGCCGGGCAGTGAGCCGAGGGGGGAGCCATGACTCGTCGCAGAACCGCGTCGGCTGTGTTCTCGATCAGCCTGTTGGTGACGGTTGCGTGTGCCGGGGAGGACACCCAGACACAGGATGGGGGCCAGACGGGCGGAGGCGAGCGGGCCAGCGTGACAATGCTCATCGACTTCTTCCCCAGCGGCAACCATTCGCCCTTCTACTCCGCTGAGGCAGAGGGTTTCTTCGAGGAGCAAAATCTGGACGTCAGCATCGAGCACGTTATCGGCGGCACCGAGGTCATCAAGACCATCGTCGCGGGCCAGGCGGAGTTCGGCTACGCGGACTTCGCGAGTATGGCAGTAGCGAACCAGAACGAAGACGCGGGGTTGATGGCGGTGATGGGGATCCTCCAGCAGTCGCCGATGTCCATCCTGTCTCCTGCCGCGAACGGCATCGAGTCCCCCGCCGACCTCAAGGGCAAGCAGATCGTAGACTTCGCAGGAAGCTCGACCCAGGTGGTCTGGCCGGTGTTCCTTGAGGAGAACGGCCTGTCGGAGGAAGAAATCAACCTGGAGCTCGTCGACCCCGCCACCCGGCTCACGCTGGTGGTCCAGGGTCGCGCCGATGCCTCGGTCGGCTTCTTCACCGATAACGAACCACAGCTTCGCGAGCAGTGCGACTGCGACGTGAACGTCCTCAAATGGAAGGACCTCGGGATCTCCTCACTCAGCAACGGCATCGTCGTTTCGCAGGAGTACATGGAAGAGAACCCGGACGTCGTCGAGCGCTTCGTCGCCGCGATCACAGACGGCCTCACGTTTACCCGAGACAACCCGGAGGCCGCCGTCGACGACCTGATCGATCTTAAGGGCGCGGACCTGGGTGTCCCGCGCGACGTCACCCTGGCCCAGACTCTAAACGAGCTTACCCTCGTCACAACGGCCAACGGCGGTGGCGACCCGCCAGGGCTCATGACCGAGGAGGATTGGCAGTCCACCATAGACCTGATGGTCGCGGCGGGCCAGATGGATGCGCCGGAGGATATCGCCGTCTTCTACACGAACGAGTTCATCCCAGGCTCCTGAGCCGCACACATCATGCCCCCCGGCCTCCGCGGGTCGGGGAGCGCGGCACACCCTGGCCAGCGTTCGCCGGTGACCGTTCCTCCGTCCTCTTGGCGCGGCCGTGCACGGCTCGTCCGATCGGCGACCGGTGAAGGCAGCACCCTTCGAGTATCGCCAGCCGTCCACGCTCGACCAGGCGATCGCCGCGCTCAGCGAGGCAGGAAACGGCGCCCGTCTCCTGGCCGGTGGTCAGAGCCTGCTCCCGATGATGCATCTGCGTCTGGTTCGCCCGCGGCTGCTCGTGGACCTCAATGGCCTGCCAGACCTCGACGGCATCCGCCCGGCGGGAGATGGGCTGCACATCGGGGCCCTGACCCGGCATCGGACCTTGGAAACCGCCGAGCTTCCCCCACCCTTCAACCTCCTGTCAGCCGCCGCAGCGCGCGTGGGCTCCGTGCCCATCCGAACGCGCGGGACGTTCGGGGGCTCGCTTGCCCACGCGGATCCCGCCGCTGAGCTTCCTCTGATTGCGGTGACCCTGAGCGCCAGCGTGGTCCTTCGGGGCCCTGAGAACGAGCGCGCGATCCCGGCGGAGCAATTCCTGCTCGGCGCATTCGAAACGGCGGCCGCGGACGATGAGATCGTGACCAGCATCGTCCTCCCCCCCGCCCCCCCTCGGGCCCGATGGGCGTTCGACGAGACGACCCTGCCCCTAAAGGTCGTGGCGGCAGTCGTGGTCGAGGTCGAATCCGATGGACGCTGCTCGTGGGCCCGGATTGGCCTGGGTGGGATCGCAGCGGCACCTCGTCGCTGCCAGCAGGCCGAGGCCGCGATGGTCGGGAACCCGCTGGATAGGGCAACGGCGGAAGCGGCAGCCGGTGCGGCCATGGCCGACCTGGGAGCCACACAGACCGTCCAAGCCCACCTCGTCCACCTCGGCGGCGTTCTGGTTCGCCGGGCGGTGAGGCGTCTGGGGGAACCGGCTCTGGAGGACGGGCGGTGACATCGCCGGAGCGCCTCGAGGTCACCCTGGAGGTGAACGACGCGTCTCGAACGACACGGGTCGAGCCCCGTCAAACGCTGGCTGACGTCCTTCGGGATGAACTCGGGCTGACCGGGACTCATGTGAGCTGCGAGGTAGGAACGTGCGGGGCCTGCACGGTGTTGGTGGATGGCGAGCCCGCGAGGTCCTGTCTCCTCCTCGCGGTGCAAGCAGACGGCAGGAAGGTCACCACAGTGGAAGGGTTGGAAGACGACGGGGAGCTTTCGCCCCTTCAGATCGCGTTCTGGGACGAGCATGCCTCCCAGTGCGGCTTCTGCACGCCGGGGATGCTGATGCTGGCGTCCTGGCTCCTCGCGACCTACCCCGACCCGTCCGAGGACGACGTTCGAGATGTACTGTCGGCGAACCTCTGTCGGTGCACCGGGTACGAGGATATCGTCCGGGCTGTGGTGCGGGCTCCGATCCGACCGACGGGCAACGGGTCCGGAGGGTGACAAAGGGCAGGTTCGTCGGCGCTGGGATCCGACGCATTGAAGCGCCGAGGTTCCTTTCCGGGCGAGGCCGGTACGTCGCGGACCTGCCGGCCACCGACATGCTCCACCTGGCGTTTGTGCGCAGCCGGAGCGCGCACTCTGTTCTGGATCGTGTCGATGTGTCGGCAGCTGCGGAGTTTCCAGGCGTAGCCGGGGTCGTGACCGCCGAGGACCTCAGCGGCCGCGTGTATCCAATCGTGACTCGATTTCCACATCCCTCCTGGCAGGGATCGGCGTATCCCGTCCTGGCTGAAGAACGGATGCGGTTCGCCGGTCAGGCCGTCGCCGCGGTCCTCGCGTCCAGTCGTGCGGTGGCCGAGGACGCCGCCGAGCAGGTGGTAATCCACTCACGACCGCTCCCAGTGCTGAGCGACGTCGCCGCCGCGCTGGATCCCTCCAGCAAGGCCCTCCATCCCGGCTGGCAGGGAAACCTCTTTCTGCGCCAGGAACTCAGGGCGGGTGACGTCGAAGAGGCGTTCCGATTGGCAACGGGAACCGTGCGGCTCCAGCTGACCCACGGCCGCGTCGCCGGCGTTCCCCTCGAGCCGCGCGCCTGCCTGGCCTTAGTCGAGGCCGGGCGGCTAACGCTCTGGACTTCTAGCCAGACCCCGCAGATCGTCCGGGCCGGCGTGGCCATGTGTCTGGGAATCGACCAGGACCGGCTCCGTGTCGTGGCGCCCGACGTCGGCGGCGGTTTCGGGGTCAAGCAGCAGCTCTTCCCGGAGGAGGTACTGGTGTCCCTGCTCGCGCTGGAGACCGGACGGCCGGTGCGGTGGGTGGAGGATGGAGCCGAGCAGCTGCTCGCCAGCGTGCATGCCCGGGAGCAGGTCCATGAGGTGGAGGCCGCCTATGCAGACGATGGCAAGGTGGTGGGCGTCCGGGTGCGCATCCTCGTGGACTGCGGGGCGTACTCGATGTTCCCCTCCACTGCAGCCCTCGACGGACAGAGCACCCTGGCAGCGCTCCCCGGTCCGTACGCCATCCCTGCTCTCGAGGCGGAAGTCCTGTCGGTCGCCACCAACAAGTGTCCGGTCGGCCCCTATCGTGGGGTGGGTCGGCCCGCCGCGTGCTTCACGATGGAGCGGGCGATGGACGCCGTCGCGGCCCGGCTCGGGCGCGATCCGGTCGAGATCCGTGCCCACAACCTCATCTCGCCCGATCGGCTGCCGTACCGTTCGGCCACGGGTCAAGTCTACGGGTCCGGCAGCTATCGGGCTGCGCTCGATGAGGTGTGCCGAGTCGGAGACTACGAAGGGTGGCGTCATCGCGCCAGGGCCTCGCAGGGGCATCGGCTACGGCTCGGAGTGGGCGTTGCCTGCATGATGGAGCAGGCGGCTTTCGTGACCGCCCGAGGATTCCGTGAGCTCGGGGTCCCACTGCGGTTCGTGTCCGAGACGGTCAGTGTCGCCCTCGGCTCGTCCGGAAAGGTAACGGTGGACGTTCCGACGCACTCCCACGGCCAAGGACACGAGACAGTGGTGGCCCAAGTGGTGGCCGACGAACTCGGGACCGAGCTCCACGATGTGGCGGTCCGCTTCGGCGACACAGATCTCTCGCCGCAGGGAATCGGCACGTTCAACAGCCGGAGCGCGGTAGTGGCGGCCGGAGGTGCCCAGCAGGCAGCTCGCGCGGTGGGAGCCATGGTCGTCCGACTGGCCGGCGAACTGCTCGGCGTCCGACCGGACGACCTCGAGATCCAACCGGGTGGAGTGGGCCGGCGCGACAGCGGAGCCGCGTTGCTCTCGCTGGTTGAAATCGTGTCCTGGGCCTCCACCCACCACGACCGCCTGCCCTCAGGGGTCGATCCGCGCCTGCGGGCCGATTGGACGTTCGAGGCTCCCCAGGGCACCGGGACAGTCTCGAATGCGGCGCACCTGGCTGTCGTGGAGCTCGATGCCGAGACCGGGGGGCTCCGTGTGCTCCGCTACGTGGTGGTGGAGGATGCGGGCCGGATCCTCAACCCGCGGATCGTGGAGGGGCAGATTCGCGGGGCCGTAGCCCAGGGGTTGGGTCATGCGCTCCTTGAGGAGCTGCAATACGATCGCGAAGGACACCTACAGAACGGGACGCCCGGCGGATACATCACCCCACGAGCCAGGGACGTGCCACCCATCGAGATCCACCATCTTGAGACCGTCGAGCCGAACTCTCCGAACGGCGCCAAGGGGATAGGCGAGGGTGGTGCGGTCGCTGCTCCGGCAGCCATCGCGGCGGCCATCGACCAGGCGCTGGAGCCCGCCGGATACCCGCGCGTCCTGCGACTTCCCGTCACCCAGCGAAGACTGCTGGACCTGCTCGCGACACGCAGCGATCCCCTCTCGACGTGACGTGGAAGCATGCCGCCGTGTCAGGGCGCAGTGGCAAGATGCCGGCGCGGATGGGAGGGGTGGCGAGGGCGAGCCGGATCGACCGGCTGGTCCATCCCGAGCTCCTGACGAATCAGCAGCGCGAGCCGTACCGAGTCGAGGATTCCGCCCGCCTTCGTCAACGGCCCGAACAAGTCTGTGAGCCTTGCCACGCGGTTCCGCACCGTGTTGTAGTGGCACGCCCCGCGCCTGGCCGTCTCTGCCACGTTGAGATCGGACTCGATGAGTACCTCGAGTGTCTGCAGGAGGCTCTCGCGATACGATCGCTCCAGTTCGTCGAGGGGACGAAGCACCGATCGCTCGAACGCCCGCAATTCGTCGGGAGGGATGTCGGACAGGAATCGAAGCACACCGAGATCCTCGAAGCGACGGATGCGGCCGCGGCGGTCGAAGATCTGAGACGTCAGCAGGGCCTCTCGGGCCTCGGCCACCGCCGTGGGGAGCTCGCCGAGGCCAGAGTGTTGGGAGCTCATCCCCACGTGCACCGCGGGGAACGTCCGCGTCGCCCACTCCGAGAGGAGTCCCGAACCGTCTTCAGCCCCCGAAGTCCCCCCGGATGGGTCTCCTTCTGCAGGTGTGATCACCAAACACTCACCTCCTCCCTCGACAACCAGCGCCCCAGGAGCAGTCTCCCGCAGCGCCCGAAGCATCCTTCCGCGGTCGGCCCTGGTCATACCGATAACCAGCGCGCGGAAGGCACCTTTCGGGTCCCACCCGATGGCCTCAGCGCGTCTGAGTGCGGACACTGGAGATACCGATCCGCTGAGCAGGTCGCGAACGAATCCCGCCTTCAGCCGGGCGTGAGTTTCGAGGGCCTCGTCGTGATGGAGGATTTGTAGGGCTGCGTCGGTCGCACCGTGCTGCAGCGCCGCGTGGATCATCACGTCGTAATCGCCGACGACCTTGGCCACAAGGCAGCCTATCCGCCGCCCGGCAGCCATGACCGGCCATGTGATCCAGCCGTCGTCGGTGCGCGCGGGACGGCCGTCCTCCCTCCCCATGCATACCTCAGCCACGCGGACGGCGTGCTCCGTGTTGGCGCCAGCCGTCGAGGCCGCCACCTGTCCCTCCCGACGGACCAGCACCACATCCCCGTCTATAACGCCTGCGACGCCCTCGAGGACCGCCCCAAGCCCACCGCCACGCAAGACGTGCTCGGCGAGTTGATCACGGATTGACTCCGCCTGTTTCAGCTGCTGGGTCCGGGCCCGAACGATGGTTTCCAGAACCTGGGTCTGCAACTCGCTAAGGTGTGTGGTCGTCGGGAGCTCGATCACCGGAACGTCGTCCTCGTCCGCTAGCCGGAGGGCGTGGCCCAGGAGCCGCCGAACACGCCCTCGCACGGCGAGCGCCGAGATCCCCCGGTTCCTGAGCGCCACGAAAAGAGCGGGGACGTCGCCTCCGTAGTCCCGGAAGGTAGACGTGCCGGTGAGGACCAGTTCATCGGCCTTGACAAAACGGTCAGTCGGGATCTGGATCACGTTCACGTGTTCGATGGGAGCGTGGAGCCCACCAAGGCCTGCTATCACCTGGCTGCCAGCGAACCCCGGAAGCTCGAGGACGTCCGAGACCCGAACTGCCGAAGGAGGGTTTTCCGGCAGCGCCACGGGATGCAGACGCACACCGCGCTCAGGAGCCTCCTCCAACCTCATGTCAACAATGCACACTACACCCGCCGACCTGTGGCTGGATGAACCAGTGTCGTCGGACGGTGCTGTCCATAGGCTTCCGCTGGCGCACCCCGTGGAGCGGGTCACCCGTGATATGGAGGACCTGGAGAGCACATGACGGATCGGGTCGTCGTCCTGCGCGGCACGTACCGCGACTCGGTGAGTCTCATGCAGCTGTCGCGGGAGGTCCTCAAGCTCCCAGGGGTGACCGAGGTGGCGGTGTTGACCGCCACGCCCCTCAACCAGGATCTGATCGCGGGGCAGGGATTCGTACTTCCCGACGACCTCTCCCCAGAGGACCTCGTGGTCGCGGTGCGAGGCTCCACACCGGATCAGACCGCCGGGGCGGTGGCGGAGGTCCACCGACGCTTGTCGGAGAGACCCCCCGGGCGCCCAGAGCGGAGCGCCGAAGTCGAGCCGCGCACATTCCGCTCGGCTGCCCGCAATGATCCGTCGCTCAACCTGGCCATGGTATCGGTCCCCGACCAACACGCGGCGTACGAGACTCAGGCTGCGCTCGATGCCAACCTCAACGTGTTCTGCTTCTCCAGCGGCGTGAGCCTCGAAGACGAGGTCGCGCTGAAGCGACGGGCGGACCTATCAGACCTGCTGCTCATGGGCCCGGATTGCGGGACCGCCATCCTCGACGGCACCGGCTACGGCTTCGCGAACGCAGTCGCCCGCGGGCCGGTCGGCATCGTGGCCGCCTCGGGCACGGGTATCCAGCAGACCTGCTGCCTGCTTGACGAGTCCAACGTCGGCATTTCGCAGGCCATCGGAGTGGGCTCGCGTGACCTGTCCGACGAGGTCGGCGGGATCATGACCCGTCGGGCGCTGCGACTGCTGGCCAGTGACGACCGCACGCAGATCATCCTGTTGTTGTCGAAGCCTCCGGGACTCGCCACCCGAGACCGAGTCGCCGGATGGATAGGGGAGACGGGAAAGAAGGGGGTCGTGGCATTCCTTGGATTGGACCACGGCCCTATGGGGCTTGAGAGGAGCGTCGAGGTTGTCACCAGCCTGGAGCGCGCCGCGCAGCGAGGAGCCGAACTGGCCGGCGGACAGTGGCACGATCCACCGCTCCCGGAGATCTCCCCCACAGGTGGGTTCGTCCGCGGGCTGTTCAGCGGCGGGTCGCTCTGCTACGAGGCCTTGGCAGAGATGGCCGGAGCGCTCGGTCAAGTGCGTTCCAACACGCCGCTCCAGCCGGGATGGCCGGCGGTGGACGTGGGCAACCCGGAGGGCCACGCGTTCATCGATTTCGGCCACGAGGACCTCACGCGCGGCCGTCCTCATCCCATGATCGACCCCTCGCTCCGAAACGCGCGCTTCGTCGAGGACGCCCGCGATCCCTACGTGGGAACCATCGTGATGGATGTGATCCTGGGCTCGGGAGCCCATCCAGATCCCGCCGACGACTTGGGCCCACTCATCGAGACTGCGCGTCGTACCCGCGGGCCGAGCCTGGCGGTGATCGTGGCTCTCTGCGGTACCGAGGGGGATCCGCAAGGGTATGAGCCGCAGCGCCGACGGCTTGAGGCAGCTGGGGCGATCGTGACTCGCAGCGCCGCCCGGGCCGCTCGAGTCGCCCTCCAGGCGGTGGCCAATGACTGACCACATCCTCGGGAAGCCCGCGTCCGTGGTGTCCGCCGGGGCCCATCTGTTCGCCTCCGAACTCGAGCGCCAGGGTGTGAGGGTCCGCGAAATCGCCTGGCGCCCGCCACCTTCGGGGGGCGGCGAGGCCCTAGCTGCCCTTGTCCGGCGGGCCGAAGACGTCCGGACCGCCAACGACCGGGCCGTAACGGCGATGCAGGGTGCCCACCCGGTTCTGGTGGGGCTCGCCACCGCTGGGACAGTGATGCCGGGGATGGACGAGCGAACAGTGCTGCACGCCGGCCCTCCGATCTCCTGGAACGACATGTCCGGCCCGCTGCGAGGAGCGGTCATCGGGGCGGCGATGTATGAGGGCCTGGCATCCTCACCGGAGAACGCGACCGAAGTCGCGCGGAGCGGCGGTCTCCAGTTCTCGCCGTGCCACGATCACGCTACCGTCGGGCCCATGGCGGGCGTGGTGACGGCGTCGATGCCCGTGTGGGTAGTCGAGGATAAGGCGACCGGCGAGCGAGCCTACAGCACCCTCAACGAGGGGCTAGGCAAGGTCCTTCGGTACGGCGCGTACGACGAGGACGTGTTTGCGCACCTCGAATGGATGCGAGATGTGGCCGGGCCGGTGCTCAAGGACGTGCTCACGGCGATGTCCGAGCCGATCGACCTTCGGGCCTTGATTGCTCAGGCCGTGCAGATGGGCGACGAGGCCCACAACCGCAACCGAGCCGCGACGTCCCTCTTCCTTCGCCAGGTGCTGCCGGCTCTAATCGCCTCCGAGGCCCGCGATGGTGTCGCGGAGGTCGTCAGGTTTATCGACGGAAACGACCACTTCTTTCTCAACCTGGCGATGGCGGCGGCCAAGATTACTGCTGATGCGGCGGCTGGGATCGCGTCCTCGTCGATCGTCACCGCCATGGCACGGAACGGCACGGAGTTCGGCGTTCGCCTGAGTGGAACGGGCGACGCGTGGTTCACTGGCCCCGCGGGTACGGTCGATGGCTTGTTCCTGCCGGGATTCGGGCCCGCGGACGCCAATCCCGACATAGGAGACAGCACTATCACCGAGACCGTGGGGCTGGGGGGCTTGGCCATGGCAGCAGCACCGGCGATCGTGGGCTTCGTGGGAGGCTCCGCCGAGGACGCCGTGCTCGCCACGCGCTCGATGTACGAGATCAGTTGGACGGAGAGCGAGCACTACCGAATCCCAGCGCTAGGGTTCCGCGGCACGCCCCTGGGGATCGACGCCCGAGAGGTCGTGCACACCGGTGTGGTGCCCGTGGTCAACACTGGTATCGCCCACCGCGACGCTGGCATCGGGCAGATTGGAGCCGGCCTGGTCTCTCCTCCCATGGAGGCGTTCATCGAGGCCGTCCGAGGGCTCGGGAGCGTGTGAGGTACGACCTGGCCCGGCGACCTCCTTTGGCGAAAGTCGCCCTGGATTCCTTCGACGGGCACGAGATAGGGTCCCCGACCAGAAGGGAGGTGCAGCGATGGCGTTCAAGGTGCTGGATCTCTCGCAGGACTTCGGAGTCCACACCCCCGCGTTCGCCAGCTACGACGGGCCGACAGTGAAGTGGATCAAGCGACTGGCCTTCGACAAGGTCGGGGGCCAAGAACTAACGTCTACGTTGCACGTTGGGACGCACCTTGACGCCCCCGCGCACTTTCACTCCGGAGGCCGGTTCATCGGCGAACTGCCGCTGCAGTGGCTCGTGGGTGAGGCCTGCGTAGTCGATCTCGAGCGGATGGGGGTCAGCGACTACGGGATCTACGGCCCGGAGCACTTCGAGCGGTGGGAGCGGGACACCGGGCTGTCCATCCAGCGCGACGACATCCTTATCATCCACACCGGTTACCATCGTTACTACCCGGAAAACTGGGCGGACCTGTCCGAGGTGGACGAGACGCGGTATTTCGTCCGTCATCCCGGGCCCACTCGTGAGTTCGCAGAATGGGTACTCGACCGTGGGATCCGGTGGCTCGCGGTGGATGCGGGGAGCGCAGACCATCCCATGAACACCGTGATCCGCAGGATCCGCGCCGACGAGGTCGAGAACATGGAACAGGCGGTGGGCCGCTCCGTCGACGAGCTATTCCCGAAGGCAGACCTTCAGATCATGCATACGCTGCTCTTCCCACACGAGGTGATTCATATCGAGAACTTGGGAGGCGATCTGGACCAGATCCTGGATCGCCGAGTCATGTTCGGCTGCTTCCCGTGGAGATTCCAGGGAGGCGAGGCGGCGTTCTGTCGAGCGGTGGCGTTCCTCGAGGAGTGAGGTGCCTGCCTTGCCTGAGGAGGCCCAGAGGCTGAATACACAGGATAGATATCTAGGCGGACAGGAGGCCACGTGCAGGCTGACTTGGTGATCAGGAACGCGAGGGTAGTGACGCCGACCGGGGTGGTAAAGGGTGGCGTGGCCGTTCAGGGGGAGAAGATCGCTGCTGTGGCCGCAGACCAGCTGTTGCCAGAGGCGGCCGAGACCATCGACGGCGAAGGCCAGTACCTGATCCCCGGGCTTGTCGATCCCCACGCCCACCCCGGCGGCAAGTACCCGATCGAGCAGGACTTCCTCACTGAGACGCCGGGAGCGGCCGCTGGGGGAGTAACCACGATAGGAGCCATCGTCCGGGTGCCCCGCATGGGCCAACCCTTCAAGGAAATCCCGGAGCCCTCAGACGTCATCTCGTGGCTTGAGGCATTCCCGCTGGGCAAGGAGGTCAGCCAGCAGAACACGCTCGTGGACTTCTTCTTCACATTCACGATGAACTCGATGCAGCACGTCGAGGAGATCGAACGGTGTGTCTCAGAGGTGGGGGTCACCTCGTTCAAGTTCCATGGCAACCTCAAACAGCCCGCTACGAACCCAGTCAGCCCGCGGTGGGCAGCTCGCATCGGGCTCCCGAACGCCTTCGACGACAGCATGTTCTACGTCGGGTTCGAAGGCATCGGTCGCCTCAGTGGTAGTTCGGCACGAGCCATGGTCCATTGCGAGAACGTGGAAGTGGCACCAGTGTTTCAGCGGCGTCTGACCGAGGGCGGCGTAACAGGGATCAAGGCATGGGCGCGCCGGTCACCGGACTTCGCCGAAGCGGAACACGTCCGGCGCTACGGGTACTTCGCGAAGGTCACCGGAGCCCCCTTCTACGTCCTTCACCTGAGCTCGAAGGAGGGGCTGGAAGCCTGCACCAAGGTTCAGGAGGAGAACCCCGACGCCATCGTGGAGACTTGCCCACACTACTTGACGTTGACTGCCGAGGACGACTATCCGGGACTGCTGGGGAAGGTCAACCCGCCGATCCGCTGGCGCGAAGATGTCGAGGCCCTGTGGGAAGGCGTGGCCTCAGGAGTCATCAGCGTGATCGGGACCGACCACGTCGTGAGCAGTCGCCACGAGAAGTTGGTGAAAGGCGACACCTCGGACCATGAGACCGACCCCGCCACCGATATCTGGGCCGCAGGCTCCGGGTTCACGGGCCTCCAGACCGAGCTGCCCGTGATGATGACCGAGGGCGTGCATAAGGGCAGGATCGGGATCGAGCGGCTGGTCGACATCTGCTGCACGAACCCCGCCCGCGTGTCGGGGCTGTACCCCAGGAAGGGGGTCATCCAAATCGGCTCCGATGCCGACTTGGTCTTGGTCGACACCGACACGACTCGGACCGTCCGAGCCGGAGACCTATTGACCTCTTGCGACTTCACGGTCTTTGAGGGCCGTGAGCTCACGGGGTGGCCGTCCCTCACGGTGCTCCGCGGAGAGGTCGTTTACCGCGAGGGAGAGATCACCGCGAAGCCGGGGGTCGGACGCTATCTGGCCCGGAGCGCATGAGGGAGGAGCCCATGGACCCGAACGACGAGGCCGTCCTCCAAACCCATCCCGTGCCTGGGAAGATCGGCCAGGCGAGCATTATCGACGCCCGGGGCTACACTGCCCTGACCCTGAGTCCGGGCCAGGTCCTGAGGCTCGTTGACATCGAGGGGCAGCAGGTGCCGGACGTAGTCTGCTTTCGCGAGGGCGACCCCGATGAGTGCCTCCACCTAGCGAACAGCATGAACCTGAACGGACGCCTGAAGTTCCAACACGGTGACGGGTTGTACTCGGTGACCTGTCAGCACATGATGACCATCGTTGCCTACTCGAATGAGCACAGCTTCGCGTACGGATCGATGTGCAGCGAGGAGCTGAACCGCGTGCGGTACGGGAAGGCAAACACGCTGAACTGCCGCGACAACCTAGCCGCCGCGCTGGAACCGTGGGAAATCGATCGTCGCCGAATCCCTAACGCCTTCGTCCCCTTCATGAAGGTGGAGCTCGACGCGGACCTAACGGTGCGGATCGAGGAACCCACCACGCAGCCAGGAGACTTCTACGACCTGCGGGCCGAGATGCCACTCGTGGTGGGCATCTCCAACTGTCCGCAGGAGGACAACCCGTGCAACGGGTTCCGTCCCACGAAGCTCGGCGTGATGGTGTACGAGGCGGCCCGGTGAGCGCGAACCGAGGCACCCGTTGTCAACGGTTGCCATTGTGTGTCTGGCGGAGGCCGCTCGATACTGCCAGGGAGGCTCCCTTCTGAGGCCTGCGAGAGGCAGGTTCCGGTGAGGATTGAAATGTCGTCCGTCTCCATGAGCTACCGGGGTCAGACCCGATCGGGCTCGATCCGCGCCCTCGACGCGGTCAGCGTCGATGTTCCGGAGGCCCAGTTCTTGGCGCTGGTGGGACCGAGTGGCTGCGGCAAGAGCACCCTCCTGAAACTCGCAGCGGGTCTTATCCGCCCTACCAGCGGCGTGATCCGGCTGGGCGGCGAACCCGTCACCGGGCCCAGAACTGACATCGGCTTCATGTTCCAGACGCCCGTCCTCCTGCCGTGGATGACGGTACTCGACAACGTGATGCTGCAGGCCAAGGTTCGAAACCTCGACCAAGAGCGCTACCTGAATCGGAGCCGCGAACTTCTCCGCGGGGTCGGCCTGGAAGGCTACGAGGATCGCTACGTGTTCGAGTTGTCCGGCGGCATGCAGCAGCGAGTGGCGTTCTGCCGGGCCATCCTCCACGAGCCCTCGGTTCTGCTGATGGACGAGCCGTTCGGCGCCCTCGACGCCCTCACCAGGGAACAGGTGGGCCTGGACCTCCAGCGGATGTGGCTGGCCCAAGGGGGCCAGACTGTCCTGTTCGTCACGCACAGCATCTCGGAGGCGGCCCTGCTCGCAGACCGGATCGCAGTGTTCTCGCCGGGCCCGGGACGCATTCTTGACACACTCGACGTGGCCCTCCCACGTCCACGAACCGCGGACATGATGGACTCGCGAGGGTTCGGAGAGCTGACCAAGAAGGTCCGCGGCATGATTACCCTCCTGAATGGACAGGCCGCTCCCCAACCACGGGGACTGGGATTGGGCGAGGGATGAAAGTCCGGCTCGCGGCCGTCCAGCCTCACAGCGGGATGCAGGAGGACGAGCATCGCAACGCGGCCGACGCCCTGAACTGGCTGGATGCAGCGGCGGACGCCGGAGCCGACCTGGTCCTGTTCCCGGAAGGGTACCCAGGCCCGACAAACCCGGCGAACCACTACGACGCCTTCAGCGGTCTTGCCGAGCGGGCGGCTCGGCACCGTCTGCATGTCGTAGCGAGCCGAATCGAGCCGGCGGACGGCTCGCGGCACCACATGACGCTCCACCTGATCGGAGACGATGGAAGCACCATCGGCGTCTACCGGCGCATGGTCCCGACGGGCCCGTACATCTATCACGACATAGATGCCTGGAAGTTCGACTACGTCGAGGGCTCGGGCGAGCTCCCGCTGTTCGACACGCGCCTAGGGCGGATTGGGCTTCAGGTGTGCAGCGAAGTCTACGCTTCCGAGTCGTCTCGGGTGCTAGCCCTTAAGGGCGCGGACCTCATCTTGTACCCCGCCGGTGGGGCGATCAACGAGCTCCTGCCTTCCTGGCGCACCATGGTATGGGCCAGGGCCATCGAGAACCTGGTCTTCACTGCCGCCACTCAGAACCTCTACTTCGAGGAAGAGGAAGGGGTCGGAACCATCGCCGGGCCCGAGGAGGTCCTGGCCGAATCTACGGAGGCGGGCCTGTTCGTGGCGGATCTCGATCTCGAAAGGCTGGAGTTCCTGCGGAGCGAGGACGAACGCATCGAGTTCCCCAAACGCTATCGCACGATGCCGGGCATCTGGCGGTGGCGGCGTCCGGAGCTGTACGGTCCGCTCGTGGATCGACAGGAGCCGTCAGACGGTTAGCGACGGCACCATTGACGTCCACTCCCACCTTTTCCCCCGCTGGTATTTCGACCGGCTGAAGAAACGCGACGCCGTGCCGTTCGTATCGGAGGCGGACGACGGCGAGCGCTTCTTCCTCCTCGAGCATGAGCGCCCGGACCGTGGCCGCCCGCTCACAGAGGCGTTCTGGGAGATCGAGCCGAAGCTCGCGTTCATGGACCGCGAGGGCATCGCCCAGACCGTCCTGACGATGGGGAATCCGTGGCTCGACCCATTCGATGCCCGGGAGGGGGTCAGGATGTCGGACCGGCTGAACGAGGAGTTCGCCACTCTAGCCTCCCGGACTAGCGGCCGAATCCTCGGGCTGGGCGTCCTTCCGAACGCTGCGCCGAGCACCGCAGCAGCGATCATACGAGCCATCGGCTCCGAGCCCAGCCTTTTCGGCGTGGTGGCCGGGGCTCAGATCTGCGGACAATCGTTCGACGAACCGGCCCTGGACGCGGTGTGGGCGGCGCTGGCTGATGCTCGGGTTCCGCTGTTCCTCCATCCTCGGTGCGGCATTGCGCTCGAGACGCTCGGTGGATATGGGTCGATGCTGCCGGTGGCCGTCGGCTTCCCAATGGAGACAACGGCGGCGCTGGCCCGCCTGTTGTTTGGCGGGATACTCCATCGCCACCCGGGCCTCCGCCTGATCGCCGCCCACGGCGGCGGTGCAATCACGATGCTGGCGGCACGCATCGACGCGCTGTGGCGAGCGGCGGCCTCGTTCCGCAACCGGGTCAGCACTCCCCCGTCCCAGACGCTTCGGCACCTGTACGTAGACGCGCTGCTCTACGACCCGGAGCCAATGCGCCTCGCGGCCGCTGTCGTTGGGGCCGATCGGATGCTGTTCGGCACGGATCATCCGTACGATATCGCCGACCCTGCTCGGAATTTGGCGGCTATCCGCGCCGCAATCCCTATGGAGCATCACGTCAAGGTCCTCGGAGGCACCGCTAGGCAGGTGCTGAGCCTCCCGGCGCCGGGAAGGTGAGTTCGACTCGGCTCCCCGATCGCCTTTCTTGGCAGGGCATCCAGCGCGTGGCAGTCGTCGGGGAGGGCCGGGTGGCCGAGGAACTCGCCGGGCCGCAGAGGGAGGACTCGAGGTCAGCCGGCCCCGCCGCAGCCGACGTGGTGCTGAAAGGCCGGCTCAGAGAGCCCGGCCGCCAAGCGT
The DNA here is from genome assembly GCA_050692915.1 of Actinomycetota bacterium. Taxonomy (GTDB): domain Bacteria; phylum Actinomycetota; class UBA4738; order UBA4738; family CALAEC01; genus CALAEC01. Next base: position 63,052 of record JBOGVU010000005.1, read on the forward strand.
AGGATGCTCGCCGGGATCGGAGAGCGGTGCGGGCCGGAGGTCCGGCGCTCACGCTGACCCGAGCCCAGCCGTGCTCCCCTTGCGGTCCGCGCACCCGGCCGGCTGCTCGGCTTCAACCGCGCTCCCTCGCTCGCCGCGACCCGCACCGTCGAGGGCGCATGGCACCCGGCGACCGACTGTTTCCGTCCCGGAGCGCGCCTGCCTGCTGTAGCGTCTGCTCGGCAAGACCCCAATCCTCTGTGGTGACCGGGCGGGGCTGATCGCCGCTCGCATGAGGCTTACTTACCTCAGCGATGCCGTCCGGTTGCTCGTGTCGTCCCCCGACCTCGATCGCCGGTCCGTGGACACGGCCATGCGCCTCGGGGAGCGGCCGCCACGAGGGCCGTTCGAGGTCACCGACCATATCGCGTCAGTCGCGGGTCCCGCTGGGGATCCATAGACTGGTCGACGGGCCTCCCAGGGCACCCGGCCCGCCCGGCACGCCTACGCAGGTGGCCGATCTTGGACGAGGTTCACGGGGCAGCTCAGGTCAACCGCTCGGCCCTGCGAGCCAGCCCTTTCGGACGAGGAAGATCGACTTCCAGCTCACTCATAGTCTCATCGAGGCGACCGGGCCGACTACCGTCCCCGCTCCAACTCCGCCAAGTACCTGGCAGCGGTCGCCTCGCCGATCCCGAGTTCCCGCGCGATGACGGCCGGGGCCCGAGTCTCACGTTCCCGAGATACGCGAGCCACAGCCTTCAGCGTGGCGGCGTGGAATGAACCCTGCGCTTCCGTGCGAGAGGCGCTCATTCGCTGGCGCTGCTTCAACCGCCGGATCCTCTGCCGTTCGGCC
>JBOGVU010000006.1:0-62243 GCA_050692915.1 Actinomycetota bacterium
ACCGGACTCGGGGTGGGTCACCCAGCGGGCCCGGAACCTCGCCATGGACCTGCAGGAGGAAGCACGGACCGTGAAGTTCCTGATCCACGACCGGGACGCCAAGTTCTCCGGTTCCTTCGACGAGGTGTTTCGATCGGAGGGCATCCGGGTCATCCGGACCCCGATCAAGGCCCCGAACGCCAACGCGTCCTGCGAGCGGTGGGTGGGAACGGCCCGGGCGGAGTGCCTGGACTGGGTGCTCATCCTTGGCAGGAGGCACCTGGAGCGGGTCCTTCGGACCTACATCGGCCACTACAACCAGTCGAGGCCGCACCGAGGGCTCGGCCTCCTGACCCCTACGGGGGATCGTCCTCCTCCGGAGACCGACACGATGCCCGAGGACATCCGAAGACGGGACGTGTTGGGCGGACTGATCCACGAGTACGAGGTGGCCGCGTAGCGACCCGCCTCGAGCATGACCTCCCGGAATCGCGTCGGTTCGCGGGCGGCCGGGCCTCGGTCTTTGACCCGCGGGCCATGGTGCACAAGAATCGCGGGGTGCCAGTCAGCAAGCGCAGGAAGAAGCGACCGACCCGGCGGCACGGGCCCCACGCCGGTCCCCCCTCGTTCGATGCCCCGGGCATCCCGCCGATCGACGGACTGGTGCGGAGCGTCCTTCGGGGCGCTCGGGAGCTCCTCGAGGTGGAGGACCCCTTCGAGGCCGAGCTGTGGGCGAGCCAGGTGCTCGGGGTCTTCTACAAGCTCCCCCTTCCCCTGCCCGCCCGGGACGAGCTCGAGCGATCCATCGGACCGGCCATCGTGGAGGGCGCGGAGCGGAAAGGGGACGCCGCCGGCGTGGCGATCCTGCTGGCTCTCGGTGCCGTGGACCGCGAGGGAATCGGTCCGGCGGCGAGCGCCGGTGCCGAACGGCTGGTCCGCTCCGGGGTCCCCGAGCCTGTGTGGGCAGCCAAGATCGGCCGCCCGGGGCTCGTCGATGCCTGGGTGCTCGAGGATCCCTACGGGGACCAGCAGGCCTACTACGCCACCTTCCACTACCCGGGCCGCGACCCGCACACCCTGATGGCCCTGTACGACGAGAACCTGGGCGGCATCATCAAGGACGGCTTCGCCGGCTACCCGAAGGACCGGAACGCTCCTCGCCGGCGCGCCGAGGCCGAGCCACGGGCCCAGGTGGCGGACGCGGATCCGGGGGTCATGGCTGCCCGAATCACCCAGGCCATCGAGATGGGGGACCGGTACCTCGACAACGAGTGGACCCCCGAGTTCAAGAAGGTGCGTGCCCTGCTGTTCTCCCGGATGCGGCTCCTGCCGGCCGCCGCCCTCCCCGAACCGCCGCCTCTCGACGAGGAAGGGCGAGGGGCCCTCACCGCGGAGTTCCTGGCCTCGCCGTACGCTCCGGCCCTGGACGAGGCCGCCGCGATCGTCGGCCACTGCCTCGATGCCCGCTGCGACTACGGCGACGGCGAACCCCTCAGGTGGAGCCCTATCGTGGTCGAGCTGTTCATGCTGGATTACCTCCCACGAAAGGCGTTCCTTACCGCCGGGGAGATCCGGGCCCTTCCGGAGGTCCTGGGGGGGTGGGTGCGGTTCGCCCTCACCAAGCGGGGTCTGGAGGAACGCTGGATCGCCGAGACCGAGGAGGCCGTCGAGGAGTTCGCTCCCGAGTTCCGCCGCGCCGTCACCGATCCCGGGAGCTTCGGCCCGGCCAAGGCCATGGCCAACGCCATGCTGGCCTCGGGCGTCGACCTCACCGACCGGAGGGCGGTGGACGCGTGGATCGCGGAGTTCAACGCCCGGCCCGACGAGGAGCGCGACCAGCTGCTTGGGGCGTTCCCGATGCCAGATGATCGAGGCGAGTAGCGATCGCCTTCTGCATGCTCGTACGGCGTCCGGTCAGTTCAGACCGGCTCAGGGCGTCGCTCTGCAGGGACGGTCTTGATCAGGACGATCGAGTTTCTGGACCCCACGGGACCGTGTACAAGCTTGCTGAGAGGTTCGGTACCAGCGCCGAGGCCATGATCATCCGGTTGGAGCGACTCGGTTGGGCGCATCGAGCGATAGCGGAGAGCCAGCTTCAGGACCTCCGACGGTTCGCGGTCGGGGGCAGCTAGACCTCGACCTATCGTGAGGGTAGCCGTGGATGTTGCTCACTCAATGACCTCTCACCTGGCTTCCACTGGGGCTGGAATCTCGGTCATGTCCGAAGTGGACAGCCCCGTGGGCTGATTGATCGCGCATGGACTTAGAGGAAGCTGCGGCCAACTTCGCCCGGTCGACCCGGCACTGCGACAACCTGATCCTTGTGCACCGCGGTTCGGGCGGCACGAGGGCCGGGCGCCGAGACGAGGAGACATCCGTCAACCGAGCGATCGTCGTCCTGACGGTCGCAGCGTGGCAGGCGGTCGTCCAGGATTTCACGCTCGCATGCGTGGACCTCAGTGCCCCAGGCCCCAACGATCCGATATCACGTCCGACGTACAGCCTCCTGGCCGGGCGAGTGAAGTCTGAGGTCGGTGCGTTCAGCACGCCGAATGCCGAAAACACCCGCAAACTCCTCCAGGCCGCCGGATTCGATCCACGTCCCCTCTGGACTTGGAGGCAGCGCGGGGGCCGAGGCAAGGGCATGGTGACTTGGACGCCGGCCGATGCGGATGCCCGAATCAACGAGTGGCTGCTTCTCCGCCACGCGATCGCGCACGGGGACCCGGTCCTGCCTGCTGTTCGGGCTCTCCGCGCTGTCCGCGAGCGGCCGGGAAACCCTCCAGCGAACCCTTCGCTCCGGCTCGTGGACGCACGGGACGGTCTCGCGTTCTTCCGGCGGCTCGCCCGGTTGACCGCGGCCGGGCTCGCCGCCCATCTCGGTGTCGCCATGCCGCGAATGCGCTGAGGTCCGCGCTATGGACGAGGAGGAGACCGCTTGGTGGCGGGATGTCGTGCGAGGGGAGCGTGAAGTTTCGTGGGACCTCATGGCTCGTCCAATCGATCGGTCGCACTGTCTGATCGAGCCGGGCCGACGTGTGGCCTACTGGGCGCTTGAACAGGTGGGCCGGTTCTTCGGTGATACGTGGTTGCGGCGGTCGCTGCGCGACGGGTCGCCCATGATGTCGTGGCTGTGGTGGCCGGCGAACGACACTCCACACACCTATCTGCGGCTCATCGAGCTTGGTACACGGCTGGCACTTCTGCAGAAAACGCAGGGGTGGCGGGAGCTCCGGCGCTCCGCTCGGGCCCAAACAGCGTACTGGGGGCACGGGCTGCTGCAGCTTGAGGTGGGGGGATTTGCCCGTCGGCATGGTTGGACCGTGGAATTCGAACCAGCCCTTGTATCCGGCAGGTCCGCTGATCTGCGCTTGTGGCGTGAGGAGGCAGCGTTCTTCGTGGAGGCAGTCTCCATGCGCCCGGCGGACGAGGTGCGGGGCGTGAGCGGCTTCAGCGAGCAAGTCTTCGAGCGGCTGCTGAGGCTGGGCCAGCGACATGGGGTGACGGTTGCTGGCGAGTTCCGAACAGTGGTCTGCGGAGCACGGCTGGAGGCGTGGTTCGCCCATGCGGAGGAGACGGCGGCAGGGATCGCGGGGACCGGTCGACGAACGACGTTACCCACTCCAGGGGGAGGGGAACTCCTTCTGGCCGATGGCGACCCGCCGGAGGGCGAAGCTGTCAGGCTCTCGGGTCCTGAGATCATCGGCGACGAGTGGTCCCGCGTCGACCGGGTGATCGCGGACAAGGCCGAGCAAGCCAGGTCGGGCCTGCCGCTCTGGCTCCGAATCGACGAAACACGGTTCCTGTGGAACCTCACGATTCCCGCTGCCTGGCCGCGTCGACAGATGCACGAGGCCTTGGCTGACAACATCGCCGCCGGATCGAGCCCTTGCATCATGTCGCGGGCGTGGTGCTGTCGAGTCCACCGTACGTCGCTCTGGGTGCCACCGAGGCCACGTGGGAGCTGCTCGACGGTCGAGCCTGGGGCCAGGTCGGGCGAGTGCGTGAGGGCTTCTTCCGGGAGGCAGTACTGGTGGCGGGACCACACACAGCCGGAACTGATCAACTCCCGGAGTGGCGGGAGTGGTACTTGGCGGAGGGGTCCTGGATGGACTGGGCCCTGGAACAGCTCAGTTTCCCGGCCGTCGCTCACCTCTTTACGTCGTCTTCGGAACCCGACTTGGGGGGCCCACGCTGACCCACATTCAGCCGTGTTCGCAAGGGCGCGGTGCTACTCCGTGCTACCCGCCGTGCTACCGAACGGGAACGCACAGGACAGGGTGTCCGGACACATGCCTGACAGATCGTTCCGGACACATCGCTGACAGGTGTTCCGGACACATCCCTGACAGGTGTTCCGGACACATCCCTGACACCACCCACACTGGGCCCACCTTCCCCGGCGACGCGGGAGGTGGGCATGAGCCTGAGGGTGGTGACCATGGCGGAGCTGAGGTTGGAGGTCCTCCTCGAGCCGGAGCGCACCGGCGACTCGGTGGCCGAGGTGTGCCGCCGGCGGGGGATCTCCAGGGAGACGTTCTACGAGTACAAGCGGCGCTACGAAGCCGAGGGGGTCCTGGGCCTGGAACCCAGGCCCAGGCGACCGGTCCGCTCCCCTCGGCAGGTCGACGCCGACCTCGAGGTGGAGATCTGTCAGATGCGCAAGGAGCACAAGCGGTGGGGAGCTCGCAGGATCAGGGCAGAGCTCGGCCGGGCCGGGACCGACCCGCCGGCCACATCCACCATCCATCAGGTGCTCCGGCGCAACCACCTGGTGGCCGACCAGCCCAGGAAACGACCCAAGGCCCGAAGGCGCTTCGAGCGGGAGGTCCCCAACGACCTGTGGCAGATCGACGCCACCAGGGTGCACCTGGAGGGCGGGAACGAGGCCTGGATCGTGGACGCCCTGGATGACCACGCCCGGTTCCTGCTGGCCGCCCGGGCCTGTCTCGGCCCGACCGGAGAGGCCGCCTGGTCTTGCTTCGAGACCGCCTCCTCCCGCTACGGCCTTCCCCGGCAGCTGCTCTCGGACAACGGGCTGTGCTTCACTGGGCGCCTTCACCGGGTGGTGGTGGAGTTCGAGCGGAGGGTCCGGTCCCTGGGGGTTCTCCTCATCAACTCCCGCCCCGAGCACCCCCAGACCCTGGGCAAGCTGGAGCGGTTCCACAAGACCCTGAAGGAGTGGCTCGCCGACGAGGGACCGCCCAGGGACCTGGCCCACCTCCAGGAGCTGCTCGACCGGTTCCGGGCCCACTACAACGACGATCGGCCCCACCAGGGGATCTCAGATGCCACCCCGGCGGAGCGCTACCGCCCGGGGCCGGGAGGCATCGTGCCGACCGATGCGCTCGCCGAACCTCATTACCCACCGGGAGCCATCCTCCGCAAGGTATGGGGGCACGGCGTGGTCACCTACGACAAGCGCACCATCGGTCTCGGCATGCGCTGGTCCGGCCTCACCGTGCGGATCGTCCCCGCCGGCGAGCTCATCCACGTGTACTACGGCAACGTCCTGGTACGTTCCCTCGCCTTCGACCCCGCCCGCCGCCACCAACCACTGCCGAGGACGCACAGGGGGGTGGTCGCCACGAGTTAGCGTGTGTCAGAGAAGTCCCCGGTACACGGTGTCAGGGATCTCTCCGGAACGCACAGGAACGCACAGGACAGCACAGGACGTCACGAACCCGCTGAGAATGGGTTCCTGACCTGGACGGGACGGCACGAAACGGCACCAGACGGACGGGGCAGCACAGAGGCCGTCTCATAATCCGTAGGCCGGAGGTTCAAGTCCTCCCCGCCCCACTGTTTGCCCAGGTCAGGGGCCTTTCCCGCTGTGACGCTCGGCTCGCTGCTACCCCCGTGCTACCCAACATACGAGGGATCCTGCGGGGACGCGGGATTTTCAGGATATCGAGGCGCACGCGACTGGCCGCAGGGGGCAGCATGTGCGAGAGCGCGTCGCAGGCCCCCCACGCTCGGCGTCGCAGGGGCCGTGGGTACTATGGTCGGTCAGAGAACCTCTCGGATCTCCTCCCGGAGTTCCCTCTCGGTTACGATTCCCGCCCACTCGAAGGTCGTGTCGCCATCCCGATCGTAGACGACCGTGATGGCTGGCCGATGTAACCCAGGTCGCGGATCTCACCCTCGGAGTCGAACACGCTCGGGTACGGCCAGTCGAACTCAAGGATGAAGTCGCGTGCGGAGCGGCGGGCGTCGAGGATGTTCACGCCGACGAACTGTACCCGCCCCTCGAACTCCCCGGCCAGCTTCGCCAGCCCCGGCGCCTCCACGCGGCACGGCGCGCACCAGGATGCCCAGAAGTTCACCACCGCTGTTCCGCGCAGCTCATGGAGGAGGGCCCTGTAGTCGTCCAGGCCGAACTCCGGGAGGGCCAGTCGTTCCTCGGGTAGCAGTCGGGCCTCGGGTGCTCCCTTCGAGGAGGGTGCCCTCTCCTGAGCGCAAGCACTCAGGGTCACCGCGAGGACGACGACGAAGCTGAGGCCGCCAGGCATCGCTCCACTCAGGTCTTCGTCAGCACCAGAGCCCCGGCGAGTCCGAGCAGGCCCGCCAGTGGATACCCGGCCACGAGGTCGTCCCAGCCGGGAGAGATGAGCGTGAAGAAGCCGGCGTGGGACATGAGGTGCTGGACGAAAACCACGACCCCGAGGGTGACCAGCGTCCAACCGAGGACCCGCCGTCGGCTATACGCGGCCGGGGTGATCGCCTTTTTCTCCGCCTGCCGCTGGGACGCCTGCGTCGCCCGGGCGCGTGCCTCCCGGGCCTTGCCCCTCCGCTTCGAGGCCGACCTGGCTCTCCGTCGGATCTTGGACTGGGGCATCGGCTCACCTTCTCCGGTCAGGCTCAAGCACGGATTCTACGACGTATCGTCGTAGAAGGGTTGGGAGGTCGGCGGTGGGGAGCCAGAGCCCTACGACCCGCGCTTCTCCGCCAGGCGGAGCAGGCGGACGGCCTCGTCACGCTCTGCCCCGAAGGGGGCCAGGTCCAGATAGGTCTCGAGGGCCTCGGTGGCCGCCTCCCGGCGGCCGAATCCCTGGAGGAGGATCAGGCCCTTGAGAAACATGGCCTCCGGGTAGCGGGGCTCCGTGGCGAGAGCGCGCTCCACCTCCTCCAGACCTTCCTGCGAACGCCCGGCCAGATGGAGGACCAGACCCAGGTGGGCGTGGGCCTCGGCGTTGTCGGGGTCCAGCCTGAGCGCGGCGAGGTACTGATCGATGGCCTCGTTCACCCGGCCGGCGTCCAGGTACCGGTGGGCGAGGTCAAGGCGGGCGGCGACGTCCCGGGGGTGCTGCCGGACTCGGACCTCGAAGAAGCCGAGGGGATCGGAGGGGCCCTCCCTACCGAACTCCCCCGTGATCATTGCGCCGGGCCCCCGTTCCTCGACGGATCCGAGCAGCGTGGGGGCGGTGACGCCGAGGAGGGTGGCCGCCACCAGGAGCGCGGCGAGCCACCGCGGGACCCCCGTCCTGGGGGCCGCAGGAGCGGAGCCTCCGTCCCCGGGGACCGGTCCCGTGGGGGAGGCGCGCTGGTCGAGGGCCCTCAGGACCTTGGCGGCGCGCCGCTCCGTGTCGGCCCTCAGCCGGGCGTACTGCTGTTTCTGGAGGAGCTCCGAAGCCCGACCCTCCTCCAGGTCCCGAAGGGCCAGCAGGAGCGTAAGCCGCCGCTCCTCCAGCGGGTCCGTGGGGGCCTCGGGCATGGGGAGCCCCCGCCGGCGGAACGGAGCGACGACTCCGGCGGCGGCCACGGCGAAGAGGACCACGGCCACCGGCACGAGCACGGCGAGGTTCAGTCCGGCTCCTCCAGAGCGGCGAGCTCGCGGACGATCCTCGACCGCTCGATCTCCGTGACCGGAGACGTCTCCTCCCGTCGGCGTCGCATCAGCACGACACCTACGGCGAGCGCCCCCACCGCGAGGGCGGCTGCGGGAGCCAGCCAGGGCAGGAGCCCCAGCCCCTGGCCCCGCGGGGAGAGCAGGATCCACTCGCCGTAGCGGTCCACGAAGTAGGCACGGATCTCGGCCGGACCCTGGCCGGCACGGAGCCGGTCGCCGATGGCCTCCCGCATCTCGCCGGCCAGCGGGGAGGGCGAGTCGGCGACCGAGAGGTTCTGGCACACCGGGCAGCGCAGCCCCGAGGCGATCCGGTGGACGCGTTCCTCGATGGTGAGCGGCCCGGGAGGCTCCGCGGTGGACGCGACGACAACGGCCCCGAGACCCACGGCGGCCGCCAGGATCACGGCGAGGGCCGCCCCCAGGGAGCCTCGCGGGAGGCGGATCCTCACTGCCGGTCCTCCCGGGCCAGGAGCCGCTCGATCCACGACAGCAGCTGCTCGTAGCTCGTCGCCCCCACCTGCTTGTACGCGATCCTCCCGTCGGGAGCGATGAAGAAGGTCTCGGGCACCCCGTAGACCCCGTAGTCGATGGCGGTCCGGGAACTGGGGTCCACGAGGGTTGGCCAGTCCCCGCCGAGCTCCCGCATGTAGGAGCGGGCACTACCCTCGTCGTCCTGGAAGATGACGCCCACGAAGGCCACGCCTCGGTCCCGGTACCGGTCCCAGGCCGCCACGAAGTTCGGGTGCTCCTCCCGGCACGCGGTGCACCAGGAAGCCCAGAAGTTCAGCACCACGACCTGCCCCCGGAGGTTTCGCAGGCGAACGAGCTCCCCGGTATCCATCTCGCGGAGGGCGAAGTCCGGCGCTCGCTCGCCCCCGAGGGTGCTCGGCAGGGCCCGGGGGTCTCGGCCGAACGCGGAGGCGAAGAGGGCCACGAATGCGAGAGCGACGGCAGAGACGGCTACCACCCAGGGCCACCTCCTCCGGTTCCGTGGCTCGGTCGGGCGCTCCTCCAACAGAGGCTCCACCGACGTCATGCACCGACCCCAAGGCGTTCGGGCTTGGTGGCTTTGGCACCGGGCGCCGGGGAGGCCCGGCGGCGTGCCGGCCACGCGGCCAGGAGCCCCCCGAGGAGCATCACCGCGCCACCGACCCACAGCCACGTGACACCTGGGTTCAAGTAGAGGCGGAAGGTGGCCGCCGATCCGCCGGGCTCGATGGCCAAGACGGAGACGTAAAGATCGCGAAACAGGTTCGCCGGGGTCCCGTACCGGATGGCGGGGGTGCCGATGGGGTCGGCGGATGCCGGGTAGAAGTTCACAGACGGGGCGAGGAGCTCCTCCTCGCCCCCCTCCTCGACCAGCGTCACGTCGGCCACCACGACCTCCCGGTGCGGTTGCTCCAGCCTGCGGAGCCCCTCGAAGCGGAGCTCATGGCCGGCGAACTCCGCGCGCTCCCCGCGGCCGAGGGTCAGCTCCGCCTGTCGGTCGAACGCCGAGGAGGCCGTGATGGCCACGGCGGCCAGGACCAGGCCCAGGTGGACCACCATCCCCCCGTACAGCCTGGGGTTGCGTCTGGTGGCCTCGGTGACGGCGGCGAGCGGGCCGGCGCCGGAGGCCCGGCGGTAGGCGCGGATCCCCCGGGCCACCTCGGCCACCGCCGCAGTTCCGGCGAACGAGGCCAGTCCGAAGGCCAGGAGGGCCGCCAAGTCCCGGATGCCGGCGGCGGCGAGGGGGGCGAGAGTCAGGGCCCCGGCCCAGGCCGGCGCGCGGAGCCGGCGCACCACTCCGCCGGGGGATGCCGCGCGCCACGGGAGCAGGGGTCCCACCCCCATCAGGAACAGGAGCAGGAGCATGACCGGGACCGTGGTCCGGGTGAAGAACGGCCCGCCGACCGACACCTTCTCCCCGCTGGCCGCCTCGGCGAGGAGGGGGTAGATCGTCCCCACGAGCACCGTGAAGGTCGGAACCAGCAGGAGGAGGTTGTTGCCCAGGAAGGCGGCCTCGCGAGACAGGGGCGTGTCGAACGAGGTCTCCGCCCGGAGGAGCCCGGAGCGGGCGGCCAGGAGACCGAACCCCCCGATCAGGACGAGTCCCAGGAACCCCAGGTACATGGGGCCGACGATGGATTGGGCGAAGGCGTGGACCGAGGAGAGTATGCTCCCCCGGGTGAGGAAGGTGCCGAGGACCGTGAGGGCAAAGGTGGCGATGACCAGGGACAGGTTCCAGGCCTTGAGCATCCCCCGGCGCTCCTCGACCATGACCGAGTGGAGGAAGGCCGTGGCCGTGAGCCAGGGGAGGAGGGCCACGTTCTCCACCGGGTCCCAGGCCCAGTACCCGCCCCATCCGAGGACGCCGTAGGACCACAGCGCCCCCAGGAGGAGGCCGGTTGTGAGGAAGACCCACGCGACGAGGCTCCACCGCCGGGTCACCCGGATCCACTCGTCGGAGAGCCGTCCGGTCCCCAGCGCGGCGATGGCGAAGGCGAACGGGACGGTGAAGCCGATGAACCCCAGGTATAGGGCGGGGGGATGCGCGGCCATCAGCGGGTGGTTCTGGAGCAGGGGGAGGGGTCCCCGCCCGTCCACCGGCGCCGTCGCGAGTGTGGCGAAGGGAGAGGTGGGCCCGAGAACCAGGAGCAGGTAGAAGACGGCCACCCCGTACATCGTGGCCAGGGCCCAGGGGAACGTCTCCGGGCGGCGTCTTCGGAACCGGGCCGCCACGGCGGCCAGGAACCCGGCCAGGACCAGGTTCCACAGGAGCAGCGAGCCCTCGTCCGCGGACCACAGCGACAGGACCTTGAAGAACGTGGGAGTGGCCCGGCTAGAGTTCTCGGCCACGTAGCGCACCGAGAAATCGTCGGTGAGGATGGCGGCGAGCATGGCGCCATTGGCCGCGGCGACGAGCCCCAGGAGCGAGTAGGCGGTCGTCCGCGCGCTCTCGACGAGGAGGGCGCTTCGCCTCCGGGCTCCGATCAACGAGGCGCCGGCCCCGTACGCCGCCAGGGCGAGGGCCAGGGTGAGCGCCAGCCGGCCCACTGCGGCCTCGGTCACGGCACCTCCAGGACCGAGGGTGTCTCGCCCGGGCGAGGGGGCCGGTACTCCTCGGCGTGCTTGATCAGCATGGTGTCGGAATGGAAGGCCCCGTTCGGACCGTATCTTCCCTCGAGGACGACGCCGATCTCCGGCCTGAACAGTGCAGGGGTGTCCCCCTGGTGCACCACGCTCACCCGGGTGGTGCCGTCGGTGAGCACGAACCTGACGGCGCCATCCTGGCGGTGGATGGAACCCGGGACCACCTGGCCGCCGACCCGGAACGCCTCGCCCGCCGCATCGGGGCCCCGGGCCAGGAGCTCGGTCGGCGTCACGAAGTACACCAGCGTCTCGGAGAGTCCGCGCGTGGCCACCCAGGCAAGGCTTCCGACGATGACCAGCACCGGCAGGAGGACGCGGAGCCTCATCCGGTGTCGGCCTCCCGCAGGGCCCGGATGCGGCGGCGGCCCCTGGCCGCGCGTCGGTACAGGCTGGCCACGTAGAGGAGGACGGCGGCCGCGGTCAGGCCGTACCCGGCGGCCACGAATCCCCAGCTATCCACGGGCCCCTCCCACGGGGCTGCTCGGCACAGCCTCCAGGCGTCGGGCCATGGCCTCGGTGGAGAGCCTGGCCTCGAGCCGGCCCAGCCGGAGCCGGAGGGCCATGAGGTAGGCGTACAGGACCGTGAACGCGGCCACGGCCAGGAGGAGCGCCGCGAGCATCGGCGCGGCCACAACCGGACCCTCGGGGCGGAGGACAGACGCCCCCTGGTGGAGCGACCGCCACCACACCACCGACAGGTGGACGATCGGCACGTCCAGGAAGCCGACGATGCCCACCACGGCGGCCCAGCGGCCCCGCCGGACCGGGTCGTCGGGGAGCCGCCGGACCGCCAGATACCCCAGGTAGATGAGCAGGAGGACCGCGGTGGTAGTCAGGCGAGGGTCCCATGTCCACCACACGCCCCACACCGGCCGTCCCCACAGCGAGCCAAGGGCGATAGCCAGCGCCGTGAACAGGACCCCGATCTCCGCGGAGGCGTGGGCCACCCGGTCCCACCTGACCGACCGGGTCCGCAGGTACGCGATGCTCGCCACGAACACCACCAGAAACGCGACGTACGCGAGCCACGCCGCGGGGACGTGCACGTACATGAGCCGCTGGACGTTGCCCTGGACGGCGTCGGGAGGCGCCACCGCCAGGGAGACGATGGCGCTCACCCCGAGCAGCAGCACCGCACCGATCCCCAGCAGGGCTTCGGCCCTCTTCCCGACCAGCGAACCGAGCACCTTGGCCTTCATCAGTCGTCCATCAGGTGCTCGAAGGCCAGGAGCCCGGCCGAGATCGACAGAGAGGCGAAGGCGCCCAGGAGGCCGATCCACGAGCCCGCTCCGCCCGGTGGCCCGCCCATCGCCAACTCGGTCGCCCTGATGCCGGCCACCAGCACGGGGATGGAGAGGGGGAGCAGGAGCAGCGGGAACAGGGCCTCCCTGGCCCGGGCCCGCACGGCCAGGGCACCGAACAGCGTTCCGATCGCCGCCAGTGCCACGGTCCCCAGGGCGAAGGCACCGAGGACCAGCGGCAGATCGGTGGGGGCGAGGCCGAACAGGAAGGCCGTGCCGAGGAGGGTCAGGACCTCCAGGCCGATGAGCTGCACCGACACGGCCAGGACCTTGCCCGTGTAGATGGCGGTGCGGTCGGCGGGGGAGAGCGCCAGTCCCTCGAGGGCGCCGTCCTCGGTCTCCGCCTCGAACGAGCGGCGGAGGGCGAGCACCCCTGCGAACAGGACGGCAAGCCACAGCAGCGCCGGGGCCGCCGAGCGGAGAGCGGTCCGCCCCGGTCCGAAGGCCAGGCCGAACACCACGAGGAGCGTGGCCGCGAAGGGAACGATGGAGTTGCTCACCTCACGGCCGCGAACCTCGACGCGCAGGTCCTTGAGGGCCACGGCCCAGGCCTGTCGCACCCACATTGCCACTCGGCCCTCGGCGGCCTCACGCACCCGCGACCACCCGCCCCGTTTCGAGCCGCACGGCCCGGTCCGCCAGAGCGGCGGCTCGCTCACTGTCGTGGGTGGCCACGATCACCGTGCGTCCCTCGGCCCTGGCCTCGCGTACGGTCTCATCCACGAGATCTCTGGCCTCGTCGTCGAGGGCGGCGTAGGGCTCGTCCAGCAACAGGAGGTCAGGGCGGCGGACCAATGCCCGGGCAAGAGCGAGCCGCTGGCGCATGCCGTGGGAGAACCCTCGGATCCGTTCACCCGCTACCGTGGAGAGCCCCACGCGTACAAGGGCGTTGCCGAGAGACCGGTCGGAGCACCGCCACATCGCGGCGACGAAGTGCAGGTACTCGGCCGGGGTGAGGTCCTCGTAGAGCCGGGTCCTATGCCCCAGCAGCTCTGTCCTAGCCCGCACGTATTCGCGCTCACGGACCAGATCGAATCCGAGGATCCGTCCTCCGCCGTAAGTCGGGGAGATGGCCGTCGCCAGGAGACGGAGGAGCGTCGTCTTCCCGGCGCCGTTCGGTCCCCGGACGAGGAGGACCTCGCCCCGAGACACCGCGATGCCCACCCGGACCAGGGCGGGATGCCCTCCGAACAGCCGGGTCACGCCCTCGAGGCGGATCGCCGGGGAGGCCTCGCCGGCCGTTCGTCGTGATCCGTCCCCGGACGCGGTGTTAGGCCGCTCCGGGGTGAGGGTCACCTCGCCCGGTTCCGGTGGAGAGATGGGCGATCCGGCTCGTTCGTGCCGCATGATCCAGCGACTAGGCACCGCCCGAGACTACTACAGGCGGTCGTCGAGAGGCCGTGGCCGTTTCGGTTCCCGCAGGGCTCGAGGCCCGGACGCCGCCTATACTTTTGACACGGTTCGACTGGAGGTCGCATGAAGACGTTGGGAGACCTCGAGACCAGGATCATGGAGATCCTGTGGCGGCGGGATGAGCCAACCACCGTGCGGAAGGTGCACGAGGAACTTGACCGAGCCAGGCCTCTCGCCTACACGACGATCATGACGGTGATGGATCGTCTCTGGAGGAAGCGCCTGCTCCGCCGGACCCTGCGGGGGCGGGCCTTCGAGTACGTGCCGGCGGCCTCTCAGGCCGAGTACACGGCCAAGCTGATGCACCAGCTTCTCCGTGGGACCGGGGACCGCCAGGGGGCCCTGGCCCACTTCGTGCGCGGGATGCGGAAGGCCGATGAGGCTGAGCTGCTCCGCCTGGCCAGGGAGGCAACGCGGAGGAAGCGGACCCGATGAGCAGGCTCGCCATCCTGTTCGCGGCCCTGGCCCTGTTCTTGGTCACCCCGGGCGTCCTGTCGCGGCTCCCGCTCTCACCCCGCTGGTCCGCCCGGCTGGCGTTCTTGAGCTTGCTCGGCCTGCTGCTCTCCACTGTGTCCATCCTGGCTGCGATCCTTCTCCCCGAGGTGCTCGTCGTTTCGAACGTGCGCGAGATCTGGACCATGTGCTTCCGGGCCTTCGAGGCGATCTTCACCCGGCCGCTCGGGCGCCTCCCCTCGCTCGTTGCCGGAATCCTCCTGGCCGTGCTGGTCGGGCGGTTCGTGTGGTCCCTCTTCCTGGGGGCTCGGACCACGCGCCGGGCCCGGGTGACGGCCGGCGAGCCGCGGTGGAGGCTCGCCGGTGGCGAGCCGGTGTACGTGGTGCCCGTGGACCACCCGGAGGCCTACTCCCTCGGCTGGATCCGGGGGCAGACCGTGGTGTCGCGCGGGCTACTGGACGCACTGGACGAGGACGAACGGCAGGCTGTCCTGCTCCACGAGGAGGCGCACCTCAAGGGGCGCCACCACCTCCTTCTCGTTCTCGCCCGGGCCATCCGACGGTCGCTCTCGCCTCTCCCGGCGACGCGTGCGGCCCTGGATCTGCTGGAGCGGGCTCTCGAGGAGTCCGCCGACGACTACGCGGCCGGGAGGCTGGGAAGTCCGGCCGCCGTGGCCAGCGGACTCTCGAAGGCGGCCCTGGCCGGAATCCGGGGCCCCGCGGGGGTCCTGTCGCTGGCCAGGACCCTCGACGTGCCGGCGCGGGTGCGTCGCCTGCTCGCTCCGAAGAGGCTGCCCACCTGGGCGCCGCTGGCGGCACTGGGGCTCCTGGCCCTCTTGCTGGGGGCCATCGCCGTGACCCAGGCCGTCGCCGGGCTCGCCGTCGTCGCCGCCGTCCACCACGTGGTGGGGTTGGGCACGGCGGTGACCTGTCCCCTCAGCCGCTAGGTCTCGATTCCCCGTCCGTTCAGCCGGCGGAGCCGCGCCCGTCTCCTACACCCCGTCGTAGTATGGGAAGAGAAGCTCGTCGGTTACCCATGTCGGAGGGAATGTTGAACGAGCTCCACGGCCCCGAGCCCGTCACGCCGCAGGAGCCAGCGCACCCGGTCAGCCGACGGCGGTTCCTGAAGGCCCTGGGCGGGCTCGGCGCGCTGGGTGGGGTGTCCTACCTGGTGTCCCGGGGGGTGGTCCGGGAGCCGACCGGCGAGCCCGCTCCTCCCTCGGCTCCGGCGCCCGGACAAGAGGAACTGGTCGAGCTGTCGCGGGAGATCCGGCCCGGAGGCCCGCCCAAGGACGGGATCCCACCGATCGAGGAGCCGCGGTTCCTGTCCGCCTCGGAGGCCCAGTTCCTCTTCGAGGATGACGTGGTGTTCGGCCTGGTCCACGCGGGAGAGGCCCGGGCCTACCCGCAGCTCGTGCTCGTCTGGCACGAGATCGTGAACGACCGGTTCCCCGACGGGCCGATGACGGTCACGTACTGCCCCCTCACAGGCTCGACGGTCGCCTTCCGGGGCAAGGCCCCGGGTGGGGAGTCCTACTCCTTCGGGACATCGGGCGACCTGGTGAACTCCAACCTGCTCATGTACGACCGGCAGACCGACAGCCGCTGGCCCCAGATCCTGGCCCGGGCCATCCTCGGTCCCAGCTTCGGGCGGTGGCTCGAGGAGATCCCGCTGGACTGGACGACCTGGGACCGGTGGCGGGCGGCCCACCCGGACACCGTGGTGCTGTCTGCCGAGACGGGGTTCGTCCGGGACTACGGGTCTGACCCCTACGGCTCGTACACGCCGCTGAGCGGCTACTACGCGCCCGGGACGAGCCGTCAGTTCCCCGTGACGCGGGAGGATCCGAGGTTCGACGACAAGGAGGTCGTGATCGGGGTGAAGCTCGGGACGGACCGGCTGGCGGTGCGGAAGTCTCTCCTCAGGCGTCGGGGGACCGTGCGGGCCACGATGGAGGGGAAGCCGGTCGTCGTCCTCTACGACCCCGAGCTGGACGAGGGCCGAGCCCACCTGGCGGGAGCTGGCGGCCGGCCCGCCCGGCGGATCGTGTCGTACGACGTGATGTGGTTCGCGTGGGCGGCCTTCTTCCCGGGCACGGCGGTGGTGGGGTGAGCCTCGGCCGGAGCCTCGTGTCGCGGACGCTGGGAGTGACCGGGGAGGCGCTGCGATCCCGGCGCCACCGATGGATCGCGGTCGCGGTCACCGTCGCGTACGTCCTCATCTACCTCCTGGCGATCCGGAACCTGGTGATCTGGCCGGGGACGGACTTCTCCCGCTTCGTGTCGATCCCCGCCGTGCAGGTCGCCCCGGACTGGACCTCGAAGGTCTTCAAGCAGATCGCGGCCTTCTACTACGAGCCCGTGGTGGCCATCTATCCCGTGAACCACGTGGCGATCCTCGTGTCGCCGGTCAACCTGGCCATGGGCCTATTGCTCGGGGTGCTCGTAGCCCTGAACCTGGCCGTCGCCCTCCACCTGGTCCGGACCGCTCGGGCGTGCCGGACCCGGGCCTACACCGGGCTGTTAGGGGCCCTCCCCGGGTTCCTCACCGGGTTCGCCTGCTGCGTCCCCACCATCGCGCTGGTCGTTGGCGCGCAGTTCACCGTGGCGCTGGTGGCCGTCCGAGCCTACTTCTTCCCCTTCGCGCTCGGGGCGTTGCTGGTCTCGCTGGTCTGGAACGCGCGGAGATCGCAGGAGCTGGTCGGCCTCTCGGCGGCCTGACGGGGCTTCAGCCGAGCAGGATCTCCACCCACAAGGTACCGGCCAGAGTGACCGTGGTCACCGTGACGACCAGGTTCCGGACGAAGCCCCTGCTGAAGGTGCCCCGGTACAGGACCAGGAGCTTGGCGTCGACCATTGGGCCGAAGACCAGGAAGGCCAGCTGGGAGGCGGGGGCGAACTGCACCAAGGAGGCCGCCACGAAGGCATCCGACTGGAAGCACAGCGAAAGCGCGGCCGCGAGCCCCATCAGCGCGAGCATGCTGAGGACCGGCGTATTCGCCACAGGGTCGATGAACGAAGACGGGATGAATGTCTGAAGGGTGGCCGCAGCGGCGGCGCCGATCACCAGGTACTTGGCCATCATCGTGAAGTCCCCGGTGAGGTGGCCGAAGAAGGAGCTCCATCGGGGTTCGGGCTCGGAGGCTTCGCTGCCATGGTCGTGCCCGTAGGTTCCGTCCGCACAGCGATCCTCCGCCCGGGCGCGGAGCAGCTCGTCTCTGCCGCGGGCCCCCAGCACCCACCCGGCGGCGACGGCGACGACGAAACTGAGCACCGGGCGGCCTCCCACCATCGGCCACAGGAGGCCCCGCCCTCGGAAGGCGATCGCGGCGGTGACGAGGACGATCGGGGTTCAGGACCGGGGCGGCGAGCATGACGTGACGGCGGCGACCGGGGAGAGGCCCTTCAGGACGAGGCGGCGTGCGACCGGGACCGATCCGCACTCGCACACGGGGAAGGCGAAGCCGCCCATGGCCGCGACGGGAACCTGGACCACTCCCCGGCATCCGGCCCAGCCGGTGGAACACCCGGGCGGGCACGAAGACCTCGACCGCGGCCGACACCACCGCCCCCAGCAGGACGAACGGGAGGGCCTCCACCAGGAGGGCGCTGAACACCAGGAGGAAGTTCTGGAGCGCAGGAAGCTGGCCGCGTTGAGGAGCCGCAGACCGAGGCCCGTAGCGACCAGTGCCAGCAGGACGAGGAGGGCGTATCGGAGAGATCGATCCCGGGCGTGTGAAGGCTCCGCATCGAGCGGCGTGGCCCGGTGAGCGTGAGCTCTCGAGCGTTGCCCCGCTCCCGCGCCTGTGCCTCCGCCACCGAGTCAGGATCCCTGGCGCTGGTTCCCCTCAGGGACAGCACGGCTTTCGTGGGGGATCTGCACGAGCTCGCGGGACTCCCGGCCTTCGTCCGACCCCGTGCCGGCTGTCTCCCGCTGGGCGATCTCCCTCAGAAGGGCCTTCTCCTCGTCCTCGACGGCGGCCAGGCGTTTCCTCAGCCCGTCAGCGCCGCTCCCTGTCCCGGGACTCCGAGAGACGTGACGCTCACGGGTGGTCTCCTCGCCAGTGTGCATCCCTCGCATCATCAGGAACATCGATAGAGGGCAGGCCAACACCAGCAGGAGTGGCAGTGCCGAGGACGCCAGGTCGGGGGCGAGGGCCCACACCCCGACGCCCACGGCCGCGAGTCCCGCGAGGACCTTCCAGTTCAGGCACATTCGGAGCACGTCCCTCATCCCTGACCTCCTGACGACGGGTCGGACTGGATACTACCCGATGTAGTACGGAGATGGGAGCTCGCGCGTGCTCCGTCTCGGCGTGGACCTAGCAAGTTGGAGTCGGCCGAGGGCAGATAGTATGGACCTACGACGGGCAATCGTAGGTGGGAGTGGTCATGAGGCGTACGACGCAAGCGCTCGTGGGAGCTGTGCTCCTGGTGGTCGGCATCCTGGGTCTGGTTTCCAACGCCACGTGGGGCGCGTCGGCTTCGGCACGCGCCCAGGACTATCACGGATGGATGGACCGGATGATGGAGGCCATGCACGGCCCCGAAGGCGTCGCCCGGATGCACCGGATCCCGGGGGCAGAGGAGATGATGGACCGCTGTGGCGCCATGATGGCGATGATGGACGGCATGAGCGGCGGCATGATGACGGGCGTGATGGACCGCGGAACGGTGGGTGAGGGCGGATGATGCCCTCCGCCGGACCATTGATGATGGTGCTCTGGCTGGTCTTCCTTGGGGCAATCGTCGTGGGGGCCATCCTCCTGGTCCGCGCGCTGTGGGCCCGGGGCGGGAGCGACCGTCGGGAAGGCCCTTCGTCTCCCGGTGACGCCCTCCGGATCCTCGAGGAGCGCTACGCGCGCGGGGAGATCGACGACCGGGAGTTCGAGGAGCGCAGGCGCCTGCTCCGATCTTAGCTCCCCGACACGCCTTCTGGCCCAGCGCGTAGCCGCCCGTGTCTCATCTCAGAACTACGACCCCGTATAGTAGAAGCCCCTCCCACCACGACGAGTATGGCGGCCAAGAAGCGCAAGGGGTCAGGCAGGCGAAGCGGCTCGGCATCTCGCCCCCGGGCGCCGCGCCCCGCCGATCCCGGAGCCCTCCACGGGGAAGCGGACGCCGAGGCCCGCCCTGATCGGCGGGCCCGCAAGGAGCAGGCCCGGAGGGAGCGAGAGCGTCGTATCCGTCGAGCCCGGCGCCGCCAGACCATCCGCCGGGTGGTCAGGTGGGGGATCGTCGTCGCCGTGGCGGCTGCGATCGCCGGATTCGTCTACGTCCAGGGCACCGAGGAGCGGCGCCTCAGGGAGCAGGCCGCCGCCGCGGCTGAGCGCCTGGGCTGCTCCGACGTGCAGGACGTCCCCGACGAAGGGGCATCGCACCTCACTCCGGGTCAGCCTCCCCCCGATTATGGGACCGTCCCCGCGGCCTCGGGGCCGCACGCCGGGGCCCCACTCCCTCCGGACCCGCACGTATACGAGCAGCCGGTCCCCGAGCCTCAGGCCATCCATAACCTCGAGCACGGGTACGTCCTCATCTACTACCGGGAGGAGGGGGAGGAGGCCCTCCCGGGGGACGTCGTCGAGAGGCTGGCCGAGCTTGCCGAGGACGAGACGAAGGTCATCATGGCCCCCTACCCGAGCCTCGAGCCGGGGACCAGCCTTGCACTGGTGGGGTGGACCAAGCTCCAGGAGTGCCCGGAGGTCACGGACCCAGGCGAGGTGGCAACCGTCGCCCGGGCGTTCCTGGGGGAGGGCGCGACCGAGGCGCCAGAGCCCGGGGCGCCTTAGGGACCGTGGCAGAGGCTGCGCCCGAAGAGGTGCCGGCACGGAGGTTGGCCCTGTCTGGATTCCTCGCGGGCGGATTGACCCTGTCCTTCCTCTGGGCGGCGAACCGGATCGAGGCCTCGGTCCCCTTCCCGCCGATCTCCCTCGCCGAGCGGGTCATCAGGCTGACTCCGGGTGACGTGGCTACGTTCTTCATCGATTCGCTCGGCGAGAACGCCATGCGGCTGCTGACCGCGGGTTCCGTCCTCGGCTTCCTTGCCTTTTTCGCGATGCTGCCCCGGGTCCTCGTGGTCACGGGCCGGTCGCGTCCCTACCTGGCCGGCGGGGTCGTGGCGGTCTCATCTGCGGCCGCGGGGCTCGCTGCCCCGATGACGCCCCCGCTTGCCGCGACAGCCGCGGCCTCTCTGGGCGCCGGTGGGCTCTACGCCGTCTCGCTCGCCTGGTTGCTCGAGCCCGGGGACGCCCGCCGCTTGGGGGTCCGGGCCGATCCGTCGCGTCGGCGGGCCCTGGCGCTCATTGCTGGGGCAGGAGCGGCCTTCGCCGTGGGGGGAGCGGTGCTGGGGAGGATTGTCCGTCGCCTGGCCGGGCCCAACACCGACGTCGCGCTCCGTGCCCCGGACGAGCCAGCCCTCCGGCCGCCGCCAGGGGCCTTACCCGAAGTCCCGGGGCTCTCGCCGAGGGTTACCGGAGTGGGAGAGCACTACGTCGTGGACATCGATCTGATCGACCCGGTGGTGGAGGCGGGCGGGTGGACCCTGGCGATTCGAGGCCGGGTGCACGAGCCCCTCGATCTCGGGTTCGCTGACCTCCAGAGCCGCTTCACGCTGGTGGAGGAGAGCTCGGTTCTCGTATGCATCTCCAACCCCGTGGGTGGTGACCTCGTGGGAAGTTCGAACTGGACGGGGGTTCGGCTACGCGACGTCCTCGCCGCAGCCGGGCTCCACGGGGATGCCGTGGAAGTCGTCTTTCGGTGTGCCGACGGCTACTCGGCATCGCTTCCGGTGTCCGCTGGCCTGGACCCGAGCGTCCTGGTGGCGATCGGACAGAACGGGCGGCCGCTGGCCTGGGAGCACGGGTTCCCGTGCCGGGTCCGGGCTCCGGCGTTCTACGGGGTGAAGAACGCCAAGTGGGTGGAAGCCGTCGAGGTCCTGGCACGTCCGTACGACGACTACTGGACCCGGCGCGGGTGGTCGGAACTGGCCGTCGTCCGGACCCAGTCCCGGATCGACACCGTCGGAAACGAGCCGGCGGCGGGCCGGCCGACCTGGATCGCGGGGGTCGCCTGGGCCGGCGGCAGAGGCCTCTCCCGGGTGGAGGTCTCCGTCGACGGCGGACAGAGCTGGACTCCCGCCTCGCTGGCCGCCCCCCTCTCGGCCCTGGCCTGGACCCGGTGGGCCTACCGGTGGACGCCTGAGCGGCGCGGACGCTACCGGGTCGCGTGCAGGGCCGCCGACGGCGAGGGCCGCCTCCAAGACGCGGTCGCTCGGCCACCTCATCCCTCTGGCGCCTCCGGCTACCACACCGTCGAGGTCGAGGTGGCCTGAAGGACCGCCTGGTGCACTACGACGGAGGGTAGTAGACTCGTGGTGGAGGCGCACGCCATGAGTCGCGAGACGTTCGCCATCACCATGGTGGCGGTGCTGTTCGGCCTGTTCCTCCTCCTGCTGGTGGCCGCGCTGATCAGGTCCCGGCAGGCCGCGGCGGTGTTCCGGGAGACGGCGGCGGGGAAGGTTCCCAGGCCTGAGGCCGCCCCCAAGGAGGAGAAGAAGCCGCGTCCCGTGTCTCGGCGGGAGTTCTTCCGCCGGTCGCTCCTCGCCTCGGTTGGTCTGTTTGGGGCCCAGTTCGGGGCGGCCAGCCTGGCCTTCCTGTGGCCGAACCTTCGGGGAGGGTTCGGGTCCGTGGTCGACGTGGGGCTCACCCCGGATGCGATCAAGCAGCAGATCGACCAGGACAACCAGCCCTTCTACTACGGGGCCGGCCGGTTCTACCTGGTCAGCTACCAGGGCGACGCCGCCGACACCCCGTACGAAGGTCTGGTCGCCGACGGGCTCATGGCCCTCTACCAGAAGTGCCCGCACCTGGGGTGCCGGGTGCCCTACTGCACCCAGAGCCAGTGGTTCGAGTGCCCCTGCCACGGCTCCAAGTACAACCGGGCCGGGGAGTACCGGGACGGTCCCGCCCCTCGGGGGATGGACCGGTTCCGGATGATCGTGCAGGACGGCCTGGTCAGCGTGGACACCGGCACGCGGATCGACGGGCCCCCCCGGGGCACGGACACGACCGGGCAGCAGCCCGAGGGGCCGTTCTGCGTGACCATCGGGGGCGAGTAGCGGGCCGGAGCGGCCCCGCGGCTCAACGACGCTCCGTAGTAGAATCCGCGAGCGGCACCCGGTCCGACTCGGTGAGAGAGGCGGGGGCGGCAAGAACACGCGGACGTTCGGAGGGATATAGGTTGGAGAGCGGCATCTTCTTCGGCGGTTCGGTGGTCGCCGCGGTGGTGGCCGGGGCGATCGCCCTGTTCGCCCCGTGTTGCATCTCCGTCATGCTTCCCGCCTACTTCGCCAGCTCCTTCCAGAACCGCCGCGTCCTGGTGGCCATGACGTTCCTCTTCGCCGCCGGGGTGGCCACGGTCATCCTCCCGATCGCGGTGGGGGCGGCGGCTGTCCGGAGGCTGTTCACCGCCCAGCACGCCACGATCTACGTGGTGGGGGGGCTCCTGATGCTGGCCCTGGCCGCCTACACGCTGCTCGGCGGTCGGATCCACCTGCCCATGCCGGGCGCTCGGACGCGCCGGACGACGGGCCCTCTCGGCGTGTATTCGTTGGGGGTGTTCTCCGGCGTGGCCAGCTCCTGCTGCGCCCCGGTCCTGGCCGGCGTGGTGGCCCTCTCCGGAGTGGCCTCCTCGTTCGCGGTGGCGGTGGGGCTCGGGACCGCGTACGTCTTCGGGATGGTCGCCCCCCTGTTCCTGATCTCGGTCCTGTGGGACCGGTACGACTGGAGGTCCAGCCGGCTGTTCCGACCGCGGTGGTTTAGCTGGAGGGTCGGCCCGCTCCGGCGGAGGATCAGCGGGACGAATCTGGCCAGCGGAATCCTCCTGGCCGTGATGGGGATCGGCACGATCTGGATCGGTCTGGCTGGCTCCGCCATGCCGTCAGCGCGCGGCTGGTTGGCGAGGGTATCGGCCACGCTCCAGCACTACGGGCAGGTCATCGCGGATGCCCTTTCCTGGATACCGAACTGGGTGGGAGTGCTGCTGCTCGTGGCCCTGGTCGCCCTCCTGGGGCGCCGCGCCCTGAGACAGCTGAAGCGGCCCCCGGCACGGGGGCACGACGTCGAGCCGGAGGAGGAAGTCCTTGAGCACCAAGACGCGTAAGAAGCGCAAGCGCAAGCCGGGGGCAGAGGTTGCCACCCGAGCGAGGGCCGCGGCCGCCGCCAGGAAGAAAGCAGGCCCCACGGGGGCACGCCCCGGGCCCCGCCGCCGGAGGCAGGGACTCGGCCCCGGCACGAAGGCGGCCGGAGTCATCGCCCTTGCCGTGGGAGCGCTGGCCGTCCTGTTCTACCTCAATCGAGGCGGCGGCTCGTCCGGGAGCGGGGAGTTCGCCTACGAGGTGGGCAGTCCCGGGCCGGGAGAGACCGCCCCCGACATCCGGCTGCCCTCGACCGAGGGTGGAACCTTCGATCTCGCCTCGATGCGGGGGAAGACCGTGCTCCTGTACTTCCAAGAGGGGCTGATGTGCCAGCCCTGCTGGGACCAGCTGGTGGACGTCGAGGCGGAGATGGGGAGGTTCCAGGACCTGGGGATCGACGAGATCGTGACGATCACCACCGACCCACTGGACGGCCTCCGGCAGAAGGTGGCCGACGAGGGGATCTCCACGCTGGTTCTCTCCGACCAAAGGGTGGCCGTCTCCCAGTCGTACAGCACGAACCAGTACGGAATGATGGGGGAGGGCTTCAACGGCCACTCGTTCATCGTGGTCGGCCCGGACGGGACGATCCTGTGGCGGGCGGACTACGGCGGTCCGCCCGACCACACCATGTACCTGCCGGTGGACAGCCTGATCGCGGACCTCCGCGAGGGGCTCCGGGAGGCCTCCTAACCGTGGAGATCGCACTCCTCACCCAGGAGGATTGCGGGTCCTGCCACCAGGCCGAGGAGGTTCTCGAGCGCCTGTCCACCGAGTACGGCTTCTCGGTCCGGACACTCGACCTGGCCTCTCCGGAGGGGCTATCACTGGCAGAGGGGGGAGCCGTGCCCTTCCCTCCGGGCGTGTTCATCGACGGGCGGCCCTTCTCTTACGGCCGGTTGTCGGAGCGCAAGCTCCGCCGGGAGCTGGACCGGCGCCTCGGGACCATCAGGAAGGTGTGACAGGAAGCGGTGCCGCGGTCCAAGGGGCGGACGAAGACCAGGGCGGCTCGGGCCCAAGCGGCGTCCCGGGCGCAGGGGGAGGCCCGGGAGCGGCGGAGTCGCACGCGGAGCAAGCGGCTGTGGTGGGCGGTCGCCGCCGTCGGAGGCGTCCTCTTTCTCCTCGGGAACTTCGGCGCCCGGGCTGGGCTCGTCCTCCTGCCGTTCGACCCGCACCACCTGTACACGCAGTGGGGGGGAGGGATCCTGGCGATCGTTGGGCTGGTGATGGCCACCCGCAAGTAGGCCGGCGGAGCCTCTCTCCGGATTCCCCGATGGATCTGCCGCGCCCCGTGTCGCAGACCGCACACTGGATCGCAGCGCTGGCGGGCGCGCTTGGAACGGTGGTCCTCCTGCCCGGCGTTGCCGGCGCCCACGCCTTCCTGGTGAGCTCCTCGCCACGTCCGGGCGAGAGGCTCGAGGCTCCTCCAGTATCGGTCGAGCTCCGGTTCACCGAGGCAGTGGTCCCCGGGAGCGTCCGGATCGAGGTCCGGACCGACGGCAACCGGGCCGTGGACACAGGCCCATCCCAACTCCTGGAGGGTGGACTGGGGGCGGAGGTGCTACTGTCCCGTCTGCGCGACGGCGTCTACGTCGTGTCCTGGCGGGCCAGAAGCGCCGTGGACGGGCACGACGAGCTGGGCGAATTCGCGTTCGCGGTCGGGGTGAAGGGGCCACTGCCTCCCACCGCGACGACCCGTCCTGCTGGCAGGGTTGCGTGGCCCCAAGCAGCGGCGAGCTGGCCGGCCGTCGTCGGACTCCTCTTGGCGGCAGGCGGCCTCGTCAGCGAGCGGTGGATATGGTCGCCGGTCGCAACGCGCCTCCGGGTGGGTGTCCCGCGTCTCCCGGTGGGCTGGCTCCTGGGGCTATCCCTGGCCGGGGTGGCTGTGAGCTTCCTCCTCCTGGTGGGTGGCGGCTCGGCTGGGGGGACCGCGGCCCCGCCGAGGTGGGCCTCCGCCCTGGCCACGCCGGCAGGGGTGTCGGCCGCCGTGCAGGGAGTGGCGACGGCCTACGGGCTATGGATGCTGGTCCTGCCGCGGATACGCCCGTGGGCGGTTGTTCCCCTCGGGCTGGCCATCGCGGCGGCAGCGGTTCGGAGCCATGCCGCCTCGGGCGCCGCCTGGTGGGCGCTCCCGGCCAACGTAGTCCACCTGGGGGCCGCGGCGGTCTGGTCGGGGGCCCTTGCCCACCTCATCCTCGTGGCCTGGCGGCTCCGCGGCGGCGAGGATCGGGATGCGCTGGTTGAGGGAGCTCGACGCTACGCGGCCCTGGCCCTGTGGCTCGTCGCTCTGGTGCTGGCGACCGGGGTCCTGGTCGCCCTTCCCCGCTTCAGCACGCCGGGCGAGCTGCTGGGCACGACCTACGGGCGGATCCTCCTCGTCAAGCTCGCGCTCGTCGTGGCCACCCTGGCACTGGCCACGGCCGCCCGCCGCAGGGCCCTGGGCGTCCCGCCCACGCCTCGCATCCGACTCCTCCGCCTGCTGGTGCGACCCGAGGGCGCCCTCCTCCTTGCCGTGATCACCGCGGCCACCGTGCTCGCCAACGCCGCCCCTCCCCGGCCCGCGACCGCAGCCGGAGTCCTCCTCGGTCCCCCTCCGCTCGAGGGGCCGGTCGTCCGCATGGCGGGGCTGGCCGGGTCGCCTCTGGCCGTCCACCTGGCCGCGGCTCGGGGGCGGCTTCGGGTCGAGGTCGTGGAGCCCTCTCGGCGACCGGCGACCGATGCCCGTATCGAGCTGGAAGGGCGGTCTCCGGGCGGGAGGGAGGTCGGCATCGAACCGAGGGTGTGCGGTCCCGGATGCGCCACCACTCGCTTCGACTGGCAGACGGGCACGACTGGGGTCGCGGTGAGGGTCGCTTCCAACGAATGGGGGGAAGGGACGGCGCACTTCTCGGTCCCGTGGCCTCCGCGACCGGAGCGGCCGGGGCTGCTGCGCCGGGTGGTAGAAGCGATGCGGGCCCAGCCGCGAGTCGTCATGGTCGAGCGGGTCTCCAGCGGCCCGGGTGCCTCGGCGAGAAACACGGCCGAGCTCACGGGCGAGCGGTTCGTCGCTCAGGAGGTCTACGCGTCCGGCGGAGCCACCGACGTCCGCCTCCTGCCCTCATCGCCGCGCATCCGGAGGCTCACGCTGTTCCTGCCGGGCTCCTGGATCTGGGTCCTGCTGGAGATCGGGCCGGACCACCGGCTCGCCCGAGAGACGATCGTCAGCCCGGGCCACCAGATCGAGCGGAGCTTCTCCTACCCCTCAGGCTCGCGGTAACGATCCACCCGCCGGACCGGGATCGCCTGAATGGCCGTGCAATTTGATGCCGGGGTGCCGACGGGTGAACTACTACCGCACGTCGTAGAATGTGGCCGCCTGGAAGGGGGTACGAAGCGATGCCGGCCTATCTGTCCTGGCGAGTGGACACGCACCGAGAGTTCCTCGGGATCCCCTTCTTCCCCCACGGCCTATTGATCGGCATCGGCTTCCTGGCCGGATCCTGGCTGATGTCGAGGTACACGCGGCGCCGAGGGATCCCCAACGAGGTCGTCTGGGACGTGCTCCTGTGGGTCCTGATCGGTTCGCTGGTCGGCACCAGGCTGGTCTGGGTCCTTGGGAACTGGTCGGCGCTGAGCTCGCCCCTCGAGGTGTTCATGATCTGGCACGGAGGGATGACCCTCTACGGTGGGATCCTGGGCGGCCTGGCCGCGGGGATCTGGCGGCTCAGGAAGCACCGGCTGCCGAGCCTTCCGATGCTGGACTTCGCCGCTCCGGGGCTGGTGCTCGGCCTCGTGTTCGGGCGGGCCAGCGACCTGATCACCGGGGACCACCTCGGCAAGCCGACCTCGCTGCCATGGGGGTTCAGGTACATCGGGGACGACGCCCCGGGGATCGATCCGCCTCTGGGGACCGTGGTCCATCAGGTCGCCCTGTACGACCTCCTGAGCGTGGTGGTCCTGCTGCTCGTCCTGGTCGCGTTCCTCCGCAAGCCCCGAGCTCCGGGCTCCGCGGCCGCGCTGTTCGCGCTGTGGTACGGGGCGGGGCGGATCGGGCTGGACTTCCTCCGCACCGACCCGATCCGCGCGTTCGGGATGACCGGGACGCAACTGGCCTCAGTGATCCTGGTCCCCGCGGTGCTGGTGTGGCTCGCGGTGAGAGCCCGGCGTCCAGCGCAGCCTGCGAGTCTGGAGGACTGGCCTCAGGCGGCTGCGGGGGGGGCCGGCTGACCCGGCCCACCGATCCGAGGAAGCCTCCGTCAACCGCTCTGCACACCGGCGACAATCATCTCAATCATCGCGGCGCACGCGTCCATCATCTGCTCGGCTCCCTGGACGCGGTGCATCCGGGCGGCGGTTCCCGGCCCGTGCATGGCGTCCATCATCCGGTGCATCGTTTCGTGGCTTCCCGGGCCGGGGCTCGCAAGCGCGGGGCCAGGCGATGGTGTGAGCGACAACAGTCCGGCGAGTCCCCTCGCGATCAGAGCGATCTCAAAGCCTCCCCAGCAACCACCGTCTCATGCGCTCTCTCCCTCTCGAGCATGGAGGGGTCCCGGTGCCACGCTCACGTGGATCACTCGACCACGAAGGTGCCGGTCATCTGGCCGGGGTGCACGTCGCAGCGGAAGAAATATGTGCCCGGGTCCATGGCCGGGACCCTGTACGTCCTCGAGTCGGGACCGGGGAAGATCTCCCCGACGAACAGCTCCTCTCCGGCACTCAAATCCGTGTAGATGGCCACGTTATGAGAGACGTTCTGCTCGTTGTTCTGGAACTCGATGGTGAAGGGCTGGCCCGCAGGCGCCGCCAGGCAATCCGTGTCGAACGAGATGTCCTGGGCCGACACCTGAAGCGCCGTCCCCGTCGGCTGGCAGGCGGCCTCCGGTTGCTCCCCACCCCCACAGGCGGAGGCCAGGAGGGCGATGGCGCCCGCCGCTGTCCCGGCGATCCTCCAAGTACTTCGCATAGGCCCCTCCATAGCTGCTCCTTCATCATACCCTCCTTCCTACTACGTCCTGTAGTATCCGGGGAAGAGGACGATGGGGAAGCATCGGGAGCGCTGGGGGTCGCGATACCGGCTCACTCGAGCCTGGGCCGTGATCCTGCCGGTGCTCTTCGTCGTCCTCCTGGTCGCAGCGATCCGTGAGTTCCAGGGTCTAGGGCCCGCTGGGGTCCGATCCGCCCAGAGCGGGTCTCCCTCTCAGGGCCTGGCTGTGGATCGCCCTGCCAGCCCGTTCGAGCTCCCCGCCCTCGGCGGGCCCGGGAGGATCGCTCTCGAGGACTTCGCTGGCCAGATCGTGTTTCTCAACTTCTGGGCGTCCTGGTGCCCGTCGTGCCGGGAGGATGCGCCGCTCATGCAGGACCTGTGGGAGGAGTACGGCCCGCGAGGCGTGCAGTTCCTGGGCGTGAACGTGAACGACACCCGGGAGGACGCGGTGGCCTTCGAGGGGGAGTTCGGGATCACCTTTCCCAGCGTGTTCGACCCAGCCGGAGAGCTGGCTG
Source organism: Actinomycetota bacterium (assembly GCA_050692915.1). Lineage (GTDB taxonomy): Bacteria > Actinomycetota > UBA4738 > UBA4738 > CALAEC01 > CALAEC01. The sequence goes on from JBOGVU010000006.1 coordinate 28,799, forward strand.
GCGAGTACGGAGTCGTGGGGATCCCCACGATGTTCGTCATCGGTCCGGACGGGCGGATCGATTACCGGTACCAGGGGAGGCTCGACCCCGCTCGCTTCCGCTCTGTCATCGACGAGATCCTGGCGAGGGAGGGCCCCTGAGCGCGCTGGGGCCGCTCGGGTTGGCGCTGGTGGCGGGGATCGTCTCCTTCACCTCGCCGTGCTGCTTACCGCTCATGCCCGGCTACGTGTCCTACGTCAGCGGCGTCGCGGGCGGGGAGGTCGGCACGGTCCAGGTCCGGCGGCGGGTGGTTGGGGCCGCGGCGCTGTTCGTCCTTGGATTCGCCACGGTGTTCACGGTGCTGGGAGCCAGCGCCTCCCTCCTCGGGTCGTTCCTGCTGGCCAACCGCCCTGTCCTGGTGAAGGTGGCGGGTGGGGTCATCATCCTGATGGGGCTGGCGGCTCTGGGCCTCGTCCGGATCCCGTTCCTGTATAGGGAGGCCAGGGCGGACCTGACCCGGATCCGTCCCGGTCCCCTCGGCGCGGTCCCGCTGGGGATGGCCTTCGCCATCGGGTGGACCCCGTGCATCGGGCCGGTGTTGGCGGGGATCCTCACGGCGGCCGCAGCCACAGGGACCGTGTGGTCCGGGGCATCCCTACTGTTCGTGTACTCCCTCGGCCTGGGGATCCCGTTCATGCTGCTGGCCCTCGGCTACCTCAGGGCGGGCAGGGCGTTCACATGGCTCCGGCGCCACGGTCGGGGGATCGAGGTGGCCGGCGGCGCGCTGCTGGTGGTGATGGGCGTGCTGATGATCACCGGACACTGGCTCGGGCTGTTCACTCCGCTGCTGCGGTGGTTCGCCCGTACCGGGTGGCCCCCGATCTAGCCGACGGCCGTGGGTTGGTCGGCGGGGTGAGGCCAGGAACCGCCGGGAGCGCCGTGCCCGGGGAGCGTACCCACCAGCCCGAGCGACCTCTCGGCGGGCGCGGTCGCGATCTCCCATCGGCGATCGGGAAGCTCCTCGGAAGAGGGGCCCTGGCGTTCGGGGGCGGGCTGGCCCTGGCCCTTGCGTTCCCGCCGTTCGGGGCGGGGATCCTCGCCGTTCTCGCTCCCGCCGCCCTGATGGCGGCCATCGCGGCGGCTCGTCCCTTGACCCGGGTGGCCGCCGGCTTCCTGTTCGGCTTGGGATTCTTCGGGCTACTCCTGCTCTGGGCCGTCCGCTTCGGCTTCATGGCCTGGGGGGCGCTGGTGGTCACCGAGTCCGCCTTCGCCGCACTGTTCGCCTGGGTCGCTGGACCCCTTCTCCGGCGTCCTTCGCTCGCCTCGTTGGGGGGAACATCCGCTCTCTGGGTCCTCGTGATGGAGGCGGCCCGGGGGCACTTCCCGTTCGGGGGGTTTCCGTGGGGCGCTCTCGGGTACCCCCTGGTCGGGACGCCCCTGGAGCTGGTGGCGCCCCTGGCCGGCGGGATCGGCGTCTCCTGGCTGGCCAGCTTCGTGGCGGCGGCGAGCTTCTGTGTGGCTCGCCGTCAGATCCGGCACGCGGCCATCGGGCTGGCCCTCGCGGGCGCCGCTGTGGCCGGCTCGATGCCGTTCGCCGGTTCGAGTATCCGAGGGGCCGGCCTCCGCGTGGCCATCGTGCAAGGAAACGTCCCGCTCCAGGGGGGACCGGGCTCGCCGGAGCCGACCGCGCGCATCCTCGCCGATCACGTGGCCCTCACCCGGACGCTGTCGCCGGGGTCCGTGGACCTGGTGGTGTGGCCGGAGGGAGTGGTCGAGCCCGCCGGCGATCCTCCCGCGGCCGGTCGGCCCGCCCCCGACCCGCTCGTGGAGGTGGCCCGGCGAGTGGATGCCTGGCTGGTGGCAGGGGTCCTGTCGGATGCCGGGCCCGGGAGGTTCAGGAACTCCGTCGTGTCGGTGAGTCCGTCCGGCAGGGTGGCGGGCATTTACCACAAGCAGCGAGCTGTGCCCTTCGGGGAGTACGTCCCCTGGCGACGGCTCCTCGGCTTCTTCAGGGCCCTCGACGCCGTCCCCAGGGACATGATCCCGGGCCCCGGGGTCCACTTGCTGCCGGTCTCCGGGGGGAGGGTGGGAACTCCCATCTCGTACGAGGTGGCGTTCTCGAGGATCGTCCGCGTCTTCGCCACCAGCGGTGCTGGGGCCATCGTGGTCGCCACGAACACTTCGGCCTTCGGTCCTCGGGCCGCGACCGCGGAGCAGCAGTTCCAGGCCACGAGGATGCGTGCCCTGGAGCTCGGCCTATACGTCGTCCAGTCCGCTCCATCGGGGGTCTCGGCGATCGTCGATCCCCGAGGGCACGTGGTGACCCGTTCCGACCTGTACCGGCCGCAGGTCCTGCGAGGATCCATCCGGCTGGGTACCGCCTCGACGCCGTTCGCAGGTGTGGGCGAGGGGCCGGTCGTAATCCTGGCAGTGCTCGCCGCGCTCTGGGCCTACGGGGGCCCCAGGTCCGGCTTCGCCGCAGGTCCATCCGGGCTATTCCCCGTCGGGCGGAAGGGAACGAGCACGGGGCAGATCCGCCCTGAGGCAATCACGGTCCCGGGTGCTCCCGCGGCCTGGGCCATGCGGGTGTCCGAGAGCCACCCCTCGAAGTCGGAGGGAGACACGGCCCGGACGGTGAACCGTTGCCGGTAGTGGGCGAGGCCGCAGATCTCCGCACACTTGGCTCGGGTACAGTCCCGCCCGCTCCACCGTCAGATCGAACCGTGTGACGCGACCGGGGATGGCGTCACGCTTTGAAGGCGAAGTCGCGAACGAAGAAGGAGTGGATGACGTCGGTAGAGGTGAGGACGATGCGCACCGTCCGACCGACGGGGACGACCATCTCGGGAGGATCGTCCGGGGCGCCGAAGACGCTCACCCCCTCCCCCTGCGAACCGCCAGGACCACCGGAAGGCGGTGACCCGGATCGTCACCTCGGGATCGGGGGATAGGTCCTCCACTCGGGTCTCGGTTCGGTACGTGAACCAGAACAGAAAGGCCACGATCACCACCGGGATGGCGGTGGAGGCGATCTCGAGCGGGACGTTCGCCCGGAACTGAGGCGGCAATCCCTCGCCCGCTTCCGGTAACGGTTGACGGACCGAAGGATCAGCCGGAGACGACGGCCGTGACCCCGGTGGCCGCCCGGAAGAACACCGTCCAGAGGCCCCAGATCTCCCGGCCCTGGGACGTGGCCGGGTCGGTCGGGGCCGGCCGGCAGGCCACCAGCAGGACTGCAGTCCAGGCGGCGAGGCGGAGAGACCTCCCGGTCATCTACTACAGGGAATAGTATTGGTCCGGACATGCCGGGCGCACAGGCCCGGTGCCCCCGCTCGCCGGGCACGTGCTTGAGTGGGGGGACCGGCACATGAGGGCTCTGCGGGGATCCTCCGTTCCAGCCCTGCGATGGGGGCACGTGGTCGCCGCCATCGCCCTGCTCCTGTGGGTGGTGCTGGCCCCCGGCCTCGCCTTCGCGCACGCCGCCTTCGTCTCCTCCGAGCCGGAGCCGGGGGCCGAGCTGTCGAGCGCCCCCGGCGTGGTGATCCTGCGGTTCAGCGAGCCCCTCATCGAACGGCTCTCGGGGGCCACCGTGGTCGATCCGAACGGCCAGGCCCATGAAGGTCGGGTGTCCGGGGAGCGAGAGATCCAGGTCCCGCTGGCCACCAACGCTCCGGGGGTGTACGAGGTCGAATGGACGACGGTCAGCCCGGTAGACGGCCACACCCTCGGGGGCTCCTTCCGGTTCGGTGTGGGGGTATCGCCCGGCGAGGGCGCCGAGGGGGAGACCGGCGCCGAGCCACAGCGAGCGGATCTCCTGATCGCCGTGGCCCGGGCGCTGGAGTATGCCGCCCTGCTGGTGTCCCTTGGGATGCTCCTGGTGCGCCGCCTGGCCCGACGCGACCCTCCGCTCCAATGGGTACGCCCCCGCCTCGTCCCGGTTCTCGCCGTGGCCCTCGTGAGCGGGACGGTCGTGGTCCTCGGTGAAGCGCTCCTCGCGGCCGGCTCACTCTCCCCGGGCGCGGTGGCGGCCTACTTCACCTCGGGGATTCCCGGGATCGCCCGGCTCGTCAGGATCGGCGCCGAGGCGCTGGCCCTGCTGGTGGCCTGGCGGGGCCGTTCCGCGGCGCCCCACGTGGCGGTGGCGGTGGTGGCGCTGGCCTCGGCGGGACACGCGGCAGCGGTCACACCGAGGTGGTGGGGGGTGGGGGTCGACGCCCTGCACCTGCTCACCGCGGGGATGTGGGCCGGGGGGATCATGGCCCTGGCCATGGTGAGGCCTCCCGACGGGTGGCGGGGTCAGGGCGCCCGAGTCCTCCTGGACCGGTTCTCTCCCCTGGCCGTCCCAGCGTTCGTCCTCACGGTCGGGTTCGGCGTCCTTCGGGGGACCCAGGAGCTGGCCGGCCTGTCAGACCTGGTCGACACGTCGTACGGCCGGGTGCTGGGCATCAAGGTTCTGGGCGTGCTGGCCATGGTCCCCTTCTCCGTCCTCCTGTGGTTGCGCATCCGGGGCACGCCTCGCGTGGAGGCCGTCGTCGCCGTGGCCGTGGTCGCGCTGGCCGCCCTGCTCGCCGCATATCCCTTGCCCCCGGCAAGGCTCGGCGAGGCCGAGGCGGGGGAGGAGCCGGCGAGCCGAGCGTCAGCCCTACCAGGAGAGGGAGACCTGACGATGGGGGGCGAGGCAGGGGAGGTGCTCCTCGGGTTGACCCTCCGCCCGGGACAGCCGGGTCCGAACGAGGTCCTGGTGTACGTCCTTCCGCTCGAGGGCGAGGAGGAGGCGGAGGGTATCCCCGTCACTCTCTCGGCGGGGGAGCAGTCCGTTCGGGCGACGGAGTGCGGACCGACCTGCCGACGCGCGGAGCTCGACCTCCAGGGCGGGGAGGAGCTGCGGGTCCAGGTCGGTGGCAACGCAGGCGGCACCGACCTGTTGCAGCTTCCCCTGCTCCCCGTCGCCGACGGCTCCGCGCTGTTCGCCGGCATGCAGGAGCGGATGCACGGCCTGCGGACCTACCGGCTGGGGGAGGTCCTGAACTCCGGTCGGGCCGCGGTTCGGGCCGACTACGCCTTCCAGGCTCCCGACCGGATGCGGATCGCGGTCGCCTCGGGGTCGGAGCGGGTGATCGTGGGCGACCGGGAGTGGAGCAGGGAACGCCCCGGGGCCCCGTGGCAGGAGGACAGCGCCTTCCCACCCACCGTGCCGCAGTTCATCTGGGACTTCGGTGGCGACCCGGTCGCCGCGCGGGTCCTCGGGCAGCAGCGGGTGGGCGGGATTCCGACCACGGTCCTCTCGTTCCTCGGAGGGAGCGGGGGCACCCCCATCTGGTTCAGGCTGTGGGTCGACGGCAAGGGGCTGGTCCGCCGCGCCGAGATGCGGGCGCAGGGCCACTTCATGGACCACCGGTACTTCGACTTCGACGCGCCGTTCACCATCGAGCCCCCCACCAGCGGAGAGGGATAAGGCTCATGGCCACGAAGGAGGCACGATGGTCCCGAAGGCCGAGGAGGCGAGCGTTGACACCAAAGCTTCCCGCGTCCGATGGAGGGGCCCGGTGAGTTTGTTCGGCCGGGCGTTCGCGGCCGGGTACGACTGGTTCGTGCGCCGCGTCGACCAGCGGGGAGGCGCGGAGCACCGGCGCCGTCTGATCGAGGGCGCGACCGGGGAGGTGCTGGAGATCGGGGCTGGCACCGGGAGGAACCTCCCCCTGTACCGGGCGGCTGCCAGGGTAGTAGCCCTGGAACCCGACCCGGACATGCGCGCCCGGGCCCGCCACGCCGCCGAAGGAGCAGCCGTGCCGGTCGAGGTGGTGGACGGCGACGCCATGGCCCTCCCGTTCCCCGATCGGTCCTTCGACACCGTGGTGTCGGGCCTGGTCCTGTGCACGGTCCCCGATCCCGCCCGAGCCCTCGCGGAGATTCGCCGAGTCCTCCGTCCCGGGGGAACGCTGCGCTTCTACGAGCACGTCCGCTCGGCCGACCACCGACTGGCGCGGTGGCAGGACCGCCTGGAGCGGCCGTGGGGGTGGCTCGGGAGAGGATGCCATCCGAACCGCGACACTGCGGCGTCGGTGGCGGCGGCCGGGTTCCGGGTCAGCGACCTTGACGAGTTCGACTTCCGGCCCCTCCCGCGGATCGTCCGGCCGCACGTCCTGGGCGTCGCGCACCGCTAACCGTCGCCGGAACGGCGGTTCCTCGCCTGCACGGCGTTGGCGAGGAACTCAGCATCGCCGCTCGTCCCATCCAGGGATCTGATCGTGACCACGAACACGCGACGTCCCTGATATTGTGGTTCTTCTGAGGGAGCCACCCCCCCAGGGGTGGGCTCTCGGGTGTGGGAACCGAAGGGAGGACAGGTGCTGCCGGAGAACAAACGGGCCATCCTGAACCGCCTGAAGACGGCTCGAGGCCACATCGACGGAATCGTCCGCATGGTGGAGGAGGAGGCCTACTGCGTGGAGATAATGAAGCAGATCTCTGCGGTCCAGGCCTCCCTCGAGCGGGCCAACCGGTTGGTCCTGAAGAACCACCTGGAGACGTGCTTCTCCGATGCCGTTCGGGAGGGGCGTGGTGAGGCCGCGGTATCCGAGCTCGTGGATGCGGTGAAGTTCAGCGCCGTGCTAACCGGCCCAAAGGCCCGCATCGCAGGGGAGGCGGTCGGGGAGCGTCCCAGCCGCCGAGCACGGTTGGCCTCGCGAGGCCCTGCCTGATGAGCGCCGCGGAGATCATCGTCACGTTTGGAGGCATCCTCCTGATGGCCATCCTGGCGTGGTTCTTCTTCGGACCGAAGCAGGTGGGTCGGGCGAGGCAGCGGGCAGGCATCCAGGAGGTCGAGGTGACCGTCAAGGGCGGCTACTCTCCGAGCGTCATCCGCGTGCGCCTGGGCGTTCCCCTGCGGATCGTCTTCGACCGCCAGGAGAGCGGCGAGTGCACCTCCGAGGTGGTGTTCCCTGACTACCGGGTGAGGAAGACCCTTCCCGCCTTCTCCAGGACGACCGTGGAACTGCTTCCGCATCAGAGCGGGGAGTACGGGTTCGCGTGCGGCATGAACATGGTGCACGGCACGCTCCTCGTGGAGTCGGCGGAAGAGGAAACGGGCTCAGCAGGAGACGGCCGGGAGTTGGAGGAGGCCCAGTCTACGACCACGGGCCCGGGCCCACCCTCGCCGGACGGCCATTCCCACGGGGCCACCATGTCTGTCTTGGTGGAACCGGACCGGGACACCGGGCAGGTGCGACTGGCCGTCCGAGGAGGCGGGGCCGCGTGCCCGACATGCCTCCAGACCGTCGAGTCGGCGCTGGCGCCCCTGCGGGGTGTCGGACGCGTGGACAGCGACGTCGTCTCCGGGCGGCTCACCGTCCGCTTCGACCCAGCCGAAGTCTCGGTCGACGACATGCGGACGGCCGTTGCCTCGGCTGGATACCGGATCGAGGCGGGACCAGCGGACGGCCCGGAGGGCGCGGACGAAGAGGCCGCCGAGCGCAGGAGGGAGATCCGGGATCTCTCCCGGCGCGTGCTGGTCGGGGCGGTGCTGACAGCCCCCGTCATCATCGCCGTAATGGCCGTCGAGTTCTTCGACGCCACATGGGTCCCGGCGATCCTGATGGACCGTTGGGCTCAGCTCGTCCTCATCGCTCCCGTGTTCGTCTATACGGGCTGGCCGATCCACACCACCGGGTGGCGGACTCTACGTCATCGAACCGCGGAGATGAACACGCTCATCACCGTGGGTACCACGGCGGCGTTCCTCTACAGCCTGCTCGTGACCGCGGCCCCCGCCATCCTGCCCTCGGAGGTTCGCGACGTCTACTACGAGGCCGTGGGGGTCATCCTCACCCTCATCCTCCTGGGACGGCTCGTTGAGGCCAAGGCCAAGGCCGGGACCGGGGAGGCGATCAGGAAGCTGATCGGGCTCAGCCCGAAGACCGCCAGGGTGTTGCGTGATGGAGTTGAGCAGGAGATCCCGGTGGGGGAGGTCCGCGTCGGCGACGAGATCGTGGTCCGTCCGGGCGAGAAGGTCCCGGTCGACGGCGAGATCGTCGAGGGGCGCTCCTCGATCGACGAGTCCATGGTTACCGGGGAGTCGATGCCGGTGGACAAGGAGCCCGGTGATCCGGTGGTCGGGGCGACCATCAACCAGACCGGGTCGTTCCGGCTCCGGGCCACGGCCGTGGGATCGAACACCGTGCTGGCCCAGATCGTCCGCCTGGTCCGCGAGGCCCAGGCGTCGAAGGCGCCCGTCCAGAGGCTGGCCGACAGGGTGGCGAGCTACTTCGTGCCCGCGGTGATGTTCCTCGCCATCGCCACCTTCGTGGTGTGGTTCGACGTCGGGCCCGACCCTGCCCTTACCTTCGGCCTGGTGAGCGCGGTGACGGTGCTCATCATCGCCTGCCCGTGTGCCCTCGGCCTGGCTACCCCGCTCTCGATCATGGTCGGGACCGGCAAGGGGGCGGAGAACGGCGTGCTGATCCGCTCGGCAGAGGCACTGGAGACCGCCCAACGGGTGAGCACGATCGTCCTCGATAAGACCGGCACGGTGACCAAGGGCGAGCCCTCGCTCACCGACGTGGTGCCGCTCGGCGACCTGTCGGAGGAGGACCTGTTGCGCCTGGTGGCCTCGGCCGAACGCGTCTCGGAACATCCCTTGGGCGAGGCCGTCGTCCGGGGCGCGGAGGAGCGCGGGGTGGGCCCCGAGGAGCCCCAGGCGTTCGATTCGATCACCGGCAAGGGCGTCCGGGCCACGGTGGGTGGCCGGGCGGTGCTCGTGGGCAGCCGCCGGTTCCTCGAGGAGGCCGGCGTGGGCACCGGCGGTCTGGAGGAGGCGGCCGCCCGCCTCGAGGCTGCGGGCAAGACGGCGATCTTGGCGGCGGTGGACAGCGCTCCCGCCGGTGTCGTGGCGGTCGCGGACACCCCGAAGGAGGACGCCGCCCGAGCCGTTCAGTCCCTCCGGGACCGGGGCCTGGAGGTGGCCATGATCACCGGCGACAACCGCCGGACCGCCGAGGCCATCGCCCGGCAGGTGGGCATCGGTCGGGTCCTGGCCGAGGTCCTGCCCCAGGACAAGGCTCGCGAGGTCCGGGGCCTTCAGGCGGAGGGTCGGTTGGTGGCCATGGTCGGCGACGGGATCAACGATGCCCCGGCCCTCGCCCAGGCCGACGTGGGCGTGGCCATCGGCACCGGGACCGACGTGGCGATCGAGGCTGCGGACGTGACCCTGATGTCGGGCGAGCTCCGGGGCGTGGCAACCGCGATCGACCTGAGCCGGGCAACGATGCGGAACATCAAGCAGAACCTGTTCTTCGCGTTCTTCTACAACGCGGCCGGCATCCCGATCGCCGCCGGGATCTTGTACCCGGTGATCGGGCTCCTGCTGAACCCGATGATCGCCGCGGCGGCCATGGCCCTGAGTTCCCTGTCGGTCGTCCTCAACGCCAGCAGGCTGAGGAGCTTCCAGCCCCGGCCGCTACCGGAGGCGAGCCCTGCGGCCGGCACCGCCGGCGTCGCGGTCGGCGTGGAGACGAGCGAGGAGGAGAGGGAAATGGCCACAGTCCGGGACCCGGTGTGCGGGATGGACATCGACCCCACCACGGCGGCTGCGACCGAGGAGTTCGAGGGTGAGACGCACTACTTCTGCTCGGCGAGCTGTCACGATCGCTTCACAGTCGAGCCCGCGCGGTACGCTGCCGGAACGAAGCGGTGGCGCTCCCGTCCGTCTGCCTGACGGCGCGGCGCCTCGTCGGCGAGCTGCATCTACGGGGACAGTCGCTCCTTGAGCTCGGGGACGAGTTCGTCTGGGACCACATACATGGCGCCGCCATGCTCCGGTGCGCCGTAGTCCCGGATCCATCGGATGCGGCCCTCGCTATCGACGAGGATGAACGTGTGTCCCGGCTCGCCCGAGGGCATGCCCCACTGCATGACGCCGTAGGCATCCGCCACCCGGTTCCCCGCGTCCGAGAGCACCGGGCTTTCGATCCCGAACTCCTCTGCGCCCTCGCGCCAGTCCTCGACCGAGTCGGGGGAGATGCTGAGCAGCTCCACGTCCAGCGCCTGGAACTCCCTGTTCTCGTGCAGGTCAACTACCTGCTGCATGCAGCCGTATCACCCGGGGCCCATGCTGAAGTACAGGAGCGCCGCGCGCTCCCCCCGGAAGCTGGCGAGCGAGACGGTTCCCCCGCGCGCCTCGGGCAGCTCGAAATCGGGGGCCGGAGAGCCCAGCCGAAGTGGTCGCTGCTTCGTGGAGGGATCGCCCCCGCCGGTGCAGGACGCCAGGAGGAGCACCATGGCGATCGATGCCGTGACCCCGTATCTCATCTCCGGAAGCATACCGCCGGCCTGCTACGAGGGGCGGGCGAGCTCGATGATGTGGCAGAACTTTCCCGAGGCGCGAGGCAGGGAACGGGCAACGATCGAGAGCCGGCCGAGCTCCCGCTGCATCTTCTGGAGCTGCCGAAGGCGTTCGTCGAGGTCGCGGGCGTGCTCTTCTATGAGGCTCGCGACGTGGGCGCAGGGCGCCTGTCCCCGGTCACGCACGGAGTGGACCTCCCTGATCTCCCCGAGCGAGAGCGACCGCCCGATGGACTGGGCCGCCCGGATGAACGCGCGAGGCGGTCGACGGCGTCGGGTCCGTACTCCCGGTAGCCGCTTGGAGTCCGGGGAGGTTCGGGGAGGAGTCCGATGTCCTCGTGGTAGCGGATCGTCTTCGGCGGGACCTTCGCCCGCTCGGCGACCTCTCCGCCTCGCATACCTCCACCTTACCCCCTTGACCTTCCAGCCGACTGGAACCTTCATCCTCTCTTCCAGATGAAGGAGGTGTTTTGAGTGATGCGCCCATCTGATCCCGAGCGGCCGCCGTACTGCCCGGATTGTCCGCCAGGGCAGTAGAAGGAGAGGGGCCACGTAGTCGTACCCAGGGGTCTTCCTTGCGTACGCGTCCGGTCGGCGCGAACGGGCGAAGCATACCGCGTGTCTCGCGTGGCCGAGATGATGATCAGGTTCTTGCGGCTCCGGTGGAGGGCAGGGTGGAGATCATTGTCACCGGCGATGCGGACCTTCTCCTCCTGGCACAGCATCAAGGCACCTCGAGCAACTGCTGAGGCGCGCCAAGAGTTGATCCGCAGGATCTAACCTCCTGGCGAATCGCCCAGTGATCCAGGTCGACCCCCTCACCCCAGCCCATGGTTCACACCTGCGATCCCGGCCAGCTGAGCTTCCCCGGCTGGCCTCCTGATGCACCTCCGAATTGAGGGAGGCGACGTGCAGTAGCTACGGGCAGTTCTTGGCTGACACTCGTCACGCGAGGCTGCCGAGTGACCGCGGGTTGCTCTCGCGCGTGGCTACCCAAGGCCGCGGTGGAGCGCAAGCGCTGCCTCAAGCACATCGAGATCCCCGTTTGACGGCCCACAGGACTCTCGGTCTTCCTACCGGTAACATCCCGGCTTTGATGTTCTGATGGAGCCTGGGCTATGCTAGGCTGCCCAATCCATCCCGGCCTCTGAATGCATGATGATGCTCAGGAGGCGGATCGATCCCCTAGGAGGTGGGGCTCGTGCGAAAAGGAACCATCTCAGCCCTTGTGGGGCTGACACTTGTCGGGACGCTTCTGGCGGCGCCTTCTGCGCCGGCGGCCGTCCCGACAGACAGCACCGCTTTGAGGAACGCGGTGACGCTATCGGGCATCAGGGAACACCAGGCCGCGTTCCAGGCTATCGCCGATGCCAACGACGACACGCGACTGGCCGGCACTCCCGGCTACGATGAGTCGGCGGATTACGTCTTCGACCGTCTTGTCGACGCCGGGTACTCGCCGGTTCGGCAGCAGTTCGATTTTGCGTTCTTCCAGGAGACGGCCACCCCCCAGCTCGACCGGGTGTCCCCGGACCCCAAGACCTACGTTCACGGCACCGACTTCTTCACGATGGACTACTCGGGGAGCGGGAACCCGACGGCGCCGCTGGTAACCACGAACGACATCGTCATCCCACCGACGCCGGCGCCCAGCTCGACCAGCGGCTGTGAGGCCTCGGACTTCCCGGCGAACACCTCCGGCAGCATCGTGCTGATCCAGCGGGGAACGTGCACGTTCGCCCAGAAGGCCACTAACGCGCAGAACCTTGGCGCCGTGGGGGTCATCATCTTCAACGAGGGTAACCCCGGTCGGACCGACCTGTTCGGCGGAACGCTCGGCGGGCCCGACTTCACCATCCCGGTGACCGGCACGTCCTTCGCCGTCGGTGAGGAGCTGTACAACCTGCTCCAGGCTGGTGCGGTGACCATGCACATGTTCACTCAGACCACCTCGGAGATCCGGACCACCGAGAACATCATCGCCGAGACCGCCTCGGGTCGCGGTGACCGGACCGTCGTGGTGGGAGCCCACCTCGATTCCGTGGCTGCGGGGCCCGGGATCAACGACAACGGCAGCGGATCGGCCACGATCCTGGAGGTCGCTGAGGAGTTCGCGGAGCTGGGCATCCAGCCCCGGAACAAGGTGCGCTTCGCATGGTGGGGCGCCGAGGAGGAAGGCCTGCTCGGTTCGGAGTACTACGTGAGCCAACTCTCCAAGCGCGAAATCAAGAACATCGCGGTGAACCTGAACTTCGACATGCTGGGGTCCCCGAACTTCGTGCGGTTCGTGTACGACGGTGATGGATCCGATACGCCGCTCAAGGGCCCCACGGGGTCGGCGAACGTGGAGGACGTCTTCCTCGACTACTTCGCCAGTCAGGGCCTCGAGACGGAGCCGACCGCGTTCGACGGGCGGTCTGACTACGGGCCGTTTATTGCGGTGGGGATCCCCGCCGGGGGGCTGTTCAGTGGAGCGGAGGGCCTCAAGACTGCTGAGCAGGTCGCGGACTACGGCGGGATCGCCGGGGAGCAGTACGACCCCTGCTACCACGAGGATTGCGACACCTTCGCCGGGACGGGCGGGGCGACCCCACCCGGTCTGGGCCTCGTCTCCCTCGACCAGCTGTCGGACGGGGCGGCCCACTCCGTGTTCTCCTTCGCCATGACGACGTCGGCGGTGCCCGGCACCGACAAGTCGTCGGACAAGGCGGCCAAGAACGCGGCGAGCCTAGACTACTGGGGGCCGAAGATTCGGAAGTAGCCTCCGGCAGGGCAGCAGGATCAAAGGAGGCGGCGCTGGGGCGCCGCCTCCTTTTGATAAATGACCATCCGGCGCCTCATCGTGGCAGCGTTCGGGGTCGTCCTCTTCCTCCGGGCGTCTCCCCGATGACCCGAGCCAGGGGCGCTGCCTGCCGGAGATGGTGACGATAGGATGGTCCCGTGCGGAGATCGGTGTTGGTCGGTGCTGCTACGGCATGGGTGGGCATCGTTTTCGGCCACCTGGCTGCCTATCTCGTCGCCTATCCGGCCGAGCCGGTGCGGGAGATGCACTTAGCCCTCGCCGGGCACGGTTGGATGGAGGTGGGCGCCCTCCTCGCTCTTGCTGTGATCCCGGCCATCCTCCTTGTGACTGGAATCCGGGCCGCGCGGCTCGAGCCTTCGGCCCCCCTCGGGCGGACTGCCCTGCGCCTTGCGGCGTTCCAACTCCCGGCGTTTGTTCTCATCGAGCTGTCCGAGCGCCATTTCTCCCTCGGACTGATGCTCACCGACCGGGCCGTGCTCGCCGGGCTTGCCGCCCAGGTCGTGGTATCCCTGGTTGCGGCGGCGGTGTTGACCCTCGTGGCCCGGGGGGTCCGTGCGGTGGTGTCCCGTCGTCGCCCTGCCCCCTCGCCGCGGCCCGTCCGCATCCCCGCCCCAGCACAGCGGGTCCTCGCTTCCAGGGCCCCGTTCTTACTCGGACCCCCACGCCGGGCACCGCCACCCCCTCTCGCTGCCTAGGCGCCTAGGGCCGCCCGCTTAGGCGGCCCGGTGAGCGAGAGGAGTGACCAAGCAGTGCGGTACGTGAGATGGCTCATGGTCCCAACCGCCCTGGCGGCGGCGGCGGCCCTGGTCCTCCTGCTCCGACCCGGGGGGTCTCCCGGCGATTGCGTTGGTTCCCGGCCGCCCGGAGCTCCCCGGCAACCGGATGGAGGGGCCCGGGCTTGTGCGATGACGGAACAGGAAGAGGCAGGGTGATCCCCTTCCGCGCTCACCTGGACGTCGTCCTCGTCTTGGCGGCGGTGGAAGCGGCCTACGTGGTCGGCGTTCGCCGGGTGGGGGCCCGGTACGTCGAACCGGGCGAGCCGCCGGCGTCCCGGCGCCAGGTGATGCTCTTCTCCGCGGGGGTCGGGGTTCTGTTCATCGGGTCGTTCTGGCCGATCCATGACCTGGCTGAGCGATACCTGTTCAGCTTCCACATGGTCCAGCACATGCTATTCACCCTGGTGGCCCCGCCCCTGCTGTTGCTCGGCATCCCGGGTTGGCTCGCCCGTCTTCTGGTCCGTCCCCTCATGCCGGTCGCCCGAATGGTCCTCCGGCCAATCCCGGCGTTCCTGCTCTACAACGCCGTCCTGGTCGCCACTCACTGGCCGCCGGTCGTTGAGCTGAGCGTGGGTTCCCAGCCCGCCCACTTCGTCCTCCACGTCGTGCTCGTGGGAAGCGGCCTGGTGATGTGGTGGCCCGTGCTGAGCCCCCTCGCTGAGATCCCTCGCCTCTCCTACCCGGGGCAGATGCTGTACCTGTTCGGCCAGTCCATCATTCCCACGGTCCCGGCCTCGTTCCTCACCTTCGGAGACCATCCCCTGTACCACGTCTACGAGGCGTTCCCCCGGCTGTGGGGGGTGTCCGCCCACACCGACCAGCTGGTGGCTGGTCTGCTGATGAAGATCGGGGGCGGCCTGATCTTGTGGGCGGCCATCGCCGTTGTGTTCTTCACGTGGTTCGGACGAGAGGGTGCGGACCGGCCGGAGGAAGCCGATTGGCAGCGGCTGGAGCGGGACCTCAACCGCGCGGGGAGGGAGCCGTGATCAAGACCGACCGCGTCACCAAGATCTACAAGCAAACCGTGGTCGCCTTGGAGGACGTCAACATCGAGGTGCGCAAGGGCGAGTTCGTGTTCGTGGTGGGCCCTTCAGGGTCGGGCAAGTCAACGTTCGTCCGGCTGCTGCTCAAGGAGGAGGAGCCCACCCGTGGGAGCATCCACGTGGCCGGAAAGAACATCGCCAACCTCTCCCCATGGAAGGTGCCGTTCCTCCGCCGGAACATCGGGACGGTATTTCAAGACTTCAAGCTGCTCCCGGACAAGACAGTGTTCGAGAACGTGGCGTTCGCCCTGGAGGTGATCGGGAAGCCCGGCCACGTGATCGAGAGGCGGGTCCCGGAGATCCTCAACCTGGTCGGCCTGGGTGACAAGCTGGCCAACTACCCGGACGAGCTCTCCGGGGGGGAGCAGCAGCGGGTGTCGATCGCCCGGGCGTTCGTGAACCGCCCCCTCATCCTCCTGGCCGACGAGCCCACCGGGAACCTGGACCCTGGGACTTCGGTGGAGATCATGAAGCTCCTGGACCGGATCAACCGAACGGGGACCACGGTGGTGATGGCCACCCACGACAACGCCATCGTGGACGCCATGCGCCGGCGGGTGGTCGAGCTAGACGAGGGCCAAGTGGTTCGGGACCAGGCCAGAGGGGTGTACGGGTATGGCTAGGGCGACCACCGAGCCCGCCGGCGGTCGCCCGCCGGAGGAGCCGGAGCAGCGAGGGCCCAGCCTTGAGCTCTGGGCCTGGCTGTTCATGCGGCTCTCCGGGATCCTGCTGCTCTTCCTGGCCGTCGGCCACGTGCTGATCATGCATGTCGTGGACGCGGGCGTGGAGCGGGTGAACTTCGGGTTCGTGGCCGCCAGGTGGCAAAGCCCGTTCTGGAGGACCTGGGACTGGATGCTCCTCTCGCTGGCCCTCCTCCACGGCGTGGTCGGCGTCCGGACCATCATCCTCGACTACGTGAAGCGCCCCGGGGCCCGGCTGGCGTGGAGCTGGGCTTTCGGCACCGTCGGCTTCGTGCTGTTCGTCCTGGGCACGGTCACGGTGCTCACGTTCCGCGCATGACCCACGTCCGGATGCCGCCAGGGATCGTGGTCGAGCCCGGCGTGGTCGTCCAGAGCGGCAACCCACTCCTTCTCACCATGGAAGGGGAGTTCGTGGTGAAGAACCTGGTTCTGCTCTCGGTGGGGATCGTGGTCGGATCCACGGTCCGGCGCCGACGGAGGCCGGAGCCTTCTGCGGGATCGACGAATGCATGATGGTAGCGAACCCACGCTCAGGCTCTCCAGGAGGGAGTCGGAGATGGAGCTGACGACGCGGGTCCCGTCCTCACGGCCCAAGGGGGAGGAACTGGCCCTGGTCATCGCCGCGGGGGGACAAGACGGACGCTGCGCTCCCGATCCAGACCGATGTGGTCGCGATCGGGCGGGATCCGGGGAACGACCTCGTCCTCGACGACGCCAGCGTCTCCCGCCGGCATGCTGAGATCCGGCGCGAATCCGGAAGCTTCTACATCTACGACCGCGGGAGCTTGAACAGGACGTACGTGCACCGTATCCGAATCGACCGCACTCGACTGGCCGATGGGGACGAGCTCCAGCTCGGAAGGACCAGGCTGATCTTCTGGAGCGGCGAGATCAAGGGGGCGGGGGACCCACATTGACGGTGATTGGAGGCCGTGGGAGAATGAATAGATGAGCAGTTATTCAATCGAGCCGTTGACCGCAGAACGCTGTGAGACCGAGTGTATCCACCCCGAGCACGTGGTTCCGCTCCTCGGTCGGGTCATCGGGCGCCCCCAGGCCGAGGGGGTAGCCTCGGTCTTTGACGTCCTGGCGGATCCCACCAGGGCCCGGATCCTCAACGCCCTCAGCCTGGCCCAGGAGCTCTGCGTGTGCGACCTGGCCCTCCTCTTGGGGATCACCCAGTCGGCACTCAGCCATCAGCTCCGCCCCCTCCGGGCCCAGGGGGTGGTCAGCAGGCGGAAGGTCGGCCGCGTCGTCTACTACCGTCTGGCCGACCAGCACGTCCGGACGCTCCTCGCTGAGGGCCTTGGTCACGCGGCCGAGGAGCCCCAGACAACGGCAGAGGCGGCTCCGTGACCGCACCCTTCCGGAGCGTGGCACGGACCTACCGCGGCCGGTTGTTGGTGGTTTTGGCGATCACCGGGACGGTTCTGGTGGCCGAGGTGGTGGGTGGCCTGGTCACCGGAAGCCTCGCCCTTCTTGCGGACGCTGCCCACATGTTCACGGACGTGGCGGGCATCTCCCTGGCCCTCCTCGCCACCTGGATCGCCCACCGCCCGGCGAGCCGGGGGCGGACCTTCGGGCTCTATCGGGTGGAGATCCTGGCCGCCGCGGTCAACGCCGTCCTCCTGTTCGGGGTGGCCGCTGTGGTGCTATGGGAGGCCTGGCGCCGGCTGTCGGAGCCCCCCGAGATCGCCAGCGGGCTGATGCTCGCCGTGGCGACGGTGGGCCTGGTGGCGAACGCGGTGTCGCTGTGGCTGCTGCGCTCCGCCCAGAAGGAGAGCCTCAACATGCGAGGCGCCTACCTTGAGGTCCTGGGAGATCTGCTCGGGTCCGCCGCCGTGATCGTGGCTGCGGTGGTCATCGCCACCACCGGGTTCCACCAGGCCGATGCCCTTGCCTCTGTGGTGATCGGCCTGATGATCCTGCCCCGCACGTGGCGCCTGCTACGAGAGGCTGTCGACGTCCTCCTGGAGGCAACGCCGAAGGGGGTGGACCTGAGCGAGGTCCGCCAACACATCTTGTCCACGCCGGGCGTGGAGGACGTTCACGACCTCCACGCCTGGACGATTACCAGCGGCATGAACGTCGTCTCCGCGCACGTGGTTCTCCGGAAGGGTGCAACCGGCCGTGTGGTGCTCGATGAGCTCTGTGCGTGCCTGTCGAAGGACTTCGATATCGAGCACAGCACGTTCCAGCTCGAGTCACCGGACCGCAGACTGCTGGAGGAGGTCGCCCACGAATGAGTTGGGAAGCGACCGGCGGGATCGGATCTATTGGTCGGCACGCCCTGGTGGCTCGAGGGCTGAGACTGGAGTACCTGACGGTGGGGTGGAACCTGGTGGAGGGCGTCATCGCCGTGGCGGCGGCCCTGGCCGCGGGCAGCGTCGCGCTCCTCGGGTTCGGCATCGACAGCTTCGTGGAGAGCGCATCTGGATCGGTGCTGATTTGGCGACTCCGGGCCGAGCGGCGAGCGGCGGACCCCCAGGCCATCGAGCGGCTCGAGCGGCGGGCGATGCGCCTGGTCGGGGCCACGTTCTTCCTCCTCGCGGCGTACATCACCGTCGACGCCATCGTCACCCTGGTCACGGCGGAGCGGCCGGAGGCCTCTCCGGTGGGGATCGCGCTCGCGGCCGTCTCCCTCGCCGTGATGTGGTGGCTGGCCAGGGCCAAGCTCCGGACGGCGGTGGCCCTCGGCAGCAGGGCTCTGAAGGCCGACGCCTTCCAGACCACCGCCTGCTGGTGGCTCTCCCTCGTGGTTCTCGGTGGGATCGGGCTGAACGCCCTGTTCGGGTGGTGGTGGGCGGATCCCCTCGCCGCCATCGGCATCTCCGTGCTCCTGCTCCGGGAGGGCCTAGAGGGATGGAAGGGTGAGGGCCATGAACACTAGACGCCCGGCTTTCCTGGCAGCCGTCGCGTCCCTGGTCCTGGTTGCCACGGCGTGCGCCGGCGCCGAGGACGAAGCCGTCACGCCTCCACGGGATGACCTTCGGGTCCAGGTAGCCAGCTACGACCTGGCCGTGGGAACCGGACGGTTCATGGTCGGGCTGCTGACCGGGCAGAACGAGCTGGTGGCGGGGGGGATGATCGACATGGAGTTCACGCCGCCAGGCGGCGCCGCCGTCCAACGCGCTCGGGGGGCGTTCCTGCCGCTTCCCGAAGAGGAGCATGAGGAGGGCCAGGAGGAGCTTCCCCACGCCACCGGTGTCTATGCGTCTCAGGTGACGTTCGAGGAGCCCGGGACCTGGCGGGTGGTTGTGACCGCGACGGTCGACGGGCAGCGAACCACCGGCTCCACCCTTTCGAGGTGATTGACGAGCCGCGCTTCCCGGCGGCGGGAGATCGGGCCCCCCGTTCCGACAACCTGACGGTGGGCTCGAAGGATGTTCCTCCGGCGGCCGTGGACTCACGGGCGATCGAGGACGGAGAGATTCCCGATCCGGACCTGCATCGGGTCACCATCGCCGAGGCAATCGCGGAGAGCCGGCCTGTCCTCGCGGTGTTCTCGACGCCCACGTTCTGCGAGAGCCGCTTCTGCGGACCGGTCACCGACATGGTGGCAAGCCTCGCCGCTGACTATCCCGAGGCAGCCGAGTACGTTCACGTGGAGATCTGGAAGGACCGACAGAACAACGTCGTCAATCGGGCCGCGGCGGAGTGGGTCCTTCGCGACGACACGCTGCTGGAGCCGTGGGTGTTCCTGGTCGGCGAGAATGGTCGCATCGACGCTCGATGGGACAACGTGGCTATCCGAGCCGAGATCGAGCCCTTCCTCTCGTCGGGGAGGTAGAGGAGCACAAGGACCTCATTTCCGTTGGTTGCTCGGCCCGCTGCTACCCTGTGGGGCACAGAAACTCGATTCGCCCCTGAGGGGTTCAGAAATCACTTCACCGCCTGTGACCAGCAGCGTTGAGTAGTACCCCTCAGGCTCCCGGCGGACAGAGGGTTGACCTGCGCCCAAGAGGGGCCGATAACGGTATCGTTATCCCAAGGATGAGTTCGGGTCGCCACATCGGCGCAGGAGCGGGCTCGGGAGAAGGAAGAGACGGTGACGCTGAAGCGGTGGGAGAAGAAGGTCCTCGAGGCTCCGGGCCCCTCCGCGCGGGTCGATGAGATCGAAGGAGCTCCGTCTCTCCGCGGGACTCACGGCCCTTCGCGAGGAGGCTGGCCTCTCGCAGCGGGAGCTGGCGAGGCGAATGGGCGTCTCCCAGCCCCGCGTGGCCGCGATCGAGCAAGCGCGGAACGTGACGATCGATGTTCTCGAGCAGTACATCGAGGCGGTGGGTGGGAGTCTCGAAGTGAATGCGGTGAAGGGCAAGACGAGGATCCCGCTCCTTAAGGGCATGCGACCTCCGAACGAGATGTCGTTCTCTCCACACTTCTGCACAGGTCACATTCCCGTTGCCTTTGTCTTCAGCGCACCCGGAGAGAAGGAGGTGCGCGATGGGAAGCCGGTGGCCGGAGATACCGGCTCAAACCTTGAGTCAGCGTTGCTTCATCTCCATTCCGCCCGGCCAGCGCTTTTTCCTTCAGTGCATCGGTACGACTACCGAATCACCAACGCCTTTTCCGCGCCGATCGCCACCGCACTCGGTCACGGCGCTTCGGAGGCAAGCGACACAAAGATTAAGGACCCCGGCAATGTCCGGCGAGTTCTTCGAGAGGTTGAGGGCTGTGACCTTGTCGTGTTGAGCGGCAACAAGGCGAGACTACTTGCCAAAGCCATTCGGACGTCAGGAAAGCCCGTCGTGGAGGTTCCCCACGTGGGCAACAGGGGCCTGAACGGGAGGTTCGACGTACCCGATCTGAAACCGGCGTCACCGCTTGTCCGCCGGGAGCGCCGTGTTCAGCTCTGGGCAGACGCCGTTCTACGGGCAATCAAGGCCGACGACGCGCGCTAGCGTGCTCGATCGAGCGGGAGGTAACGACATCACATGGCCGGGGTCAGAGCGCCTTCGGCAGAACGGAAGGGGCTAAAGGGGCGAGGCCTATGGTAGCCTGGGCCGCGTCCGCGCAAATGATGTAGGGATGAAGCGGCGGGTCTCATATGTCTCTAAGGTCGTTCGCGTTGTCGAGCCCGTAGGCGACCGCACGACGTCTTCGGCGAGACCACCGAAGGGGCCTGGCGGGCCATTTCCGTAGGGTGGGCCTGAAAACCGGGCCCTCAAATCGACGAGGAAGCGTTTTCGAAGATGCCCTCGACCAGAGGTGGAGAGATCCGCAGTCCGTTGGCGTCACAGCGGCGAGGGGGGAGGCGACCCCGATAGGTTGTGTCCCGTCTGTGTCCCGTGAACGACCGCGAAATGCTGGGCAACGACGAGAACCGGTGAGCGCTCAAAGTGCCTGGTACGGTGGCTTTCGCGCCGTTTCCCCAGGTCAGCGATTCGCCCCTCATAATCCGTCGGTCGGTGGTTCGAGTCCACCCCGCCCCACCGCGTTTGACCTGCTATTTCGGGACGTGTTCAGCCCCCGCGGACCCCTCGGGAAAGGCCGTTTGCCAACGGATTGCCAACGCTTGTAGCCGGCCCGAGCGCCGCCTCGAGCGCCGCCGCGGCCTCCTGAGGCTGAAGGGTTCATTTATTGGGATCCGGCCGCTGACCTGGTGCTTCAGGCCGAGGGCTAACTCCCGGGTACCCTCCACGGGGATGACCGGTCGCCTGACTCGGCCTGCTCCGGTTGGGGACCCCGGGTCCAAGCCTGAGCGCCTTCCGCTCAACTTCGGGGGCCCGGCATCCGGGTCGCGCCGTCCGAGAGACCCCCGGCACCTTTCGACGGGCAGGCCGGGGCTGCTCCTGGAGCCCGGTCTGAACGCCCTGCTCAGAAGCGTGAACCGAATAAATGCACCCCACAGGTCTGCTTCTTTCATCTGGTGCCTCCTACCATTGGTTTCTACTAAGTAGACATGTAGACTAGGAGCCGTGCCGAGATCTGTCAACCCACGGAGGAACTCGAGATGACCGCCACCGACACCGTCGGCCGGGTCCGGCTCGACCGCCGCCGGGTCCTCGAGGCCGCCCTCGCCCTCGTCGACCGCGAGGGCCTGGAGGCTCTGACCATGCGGCGTCTGGGGGCCGATCTGGGGGTGGACCCGATGACCGTCCACCACCACGTGCAGAGCAAGGACCGCCTGCTGGACGGCCTCGCCGAGATCCTGTGGGAGGAGGTCGCCCTCCCGGAGGACTCCGGTGATCCCGCGGAGGCCCTCCGGGGGCTGGCCCGGTCCCTACGGGATCTGTTCCGCCGTCACCCCCAGGCGGCTCCCTTGATCCTCCGGTGCTCGAGGCTGCCCCGCGCGGAGCTGGAACTGTTCAGGGCCTACCTCGACGTCCTGGTCGCCGGCGGAGTTCGGGAGCCGGCCGCCGTCCTCCGCCCGGTCATCTCCTACGCTGCCGGCTACGGGCACGCGGAGCGCTCGATGCTCGGTGTCCAGTGCGAACCCGCTCAGAGCGAGGTCCTGTCCGAGCGGGAGGTCCTCCTCTACCTGGGCCAGTCCCTGCCACCGGGGACCCCGCCCGAGCTGGCCTCGGCCGCGGTGGCGCTGATCGCCGAGTGCGACCCCGACCGCTGCTTCGAGGAGGGGCTGGACCTGATGCTCGCCGGGCTCTCCCTCTCCCCGGGCAGATCAGGGAACAGGTGGAACCGATCCTGACCCGCCAGAGAAGTGGGTCCGCGCCGAGACGGAGCGTCGTTCGATCAGCCTCGGCGATGGGCGAGCAGGTCGGTCACTGCCAGGATCGCCCCGAGGGCCAGGCCGTACACCAGGTGGGCCGCCAGGGCTCGAAGGTGGGTGACCAGGGGCCATTCGGGAGCGGGAGGGGTCAGGCCGAGCACGTAGTTCGCTCCCTCGTCGACGAACACGAACATGGCGGTCCCGACCACCAGTCCGGCCCGTAGCGGACCGATCGGGGTCGTCCTTGCCAGGGCGGCGGCGACAGGTCCCCCGGCCGCCCCGAACCCGTAGTAGAGCCACATGCCCAGCCGGTCGGCCCTGCTCATCCTGGAGCTTCACCCCCCGCCAGTCCGCCACCTTCCGGACCAGCACCACAGTGGGTATGGCCTGTCGGAGCTCCTCCTCCCGCGTCCGGGCCGCCTCGTCCTGGCGTTCGTACAGAAAGGTCGAGGCCTTCTCCATGACCCGGGTTGCGGCCTAGCCGGCCCCGACCCCGATCAGGACATCCCCAGCCCATCGTCTCCGCATGGTTCGCCTCCTCTCCGAGTGGACTCTCCTCCGGTTTCTTCTCTTGACGAGGGTCATCCGGCTCGCCCCGGATGACCGCGCCTGTCGCTGAAGCTGGTTCCTGAGATCGCACCACCTACACAGACCATTCCCAGCGCTAGTATCAGGAAACCCTGTTAGAATCTTTTCGCTTGGGAATCGTCCCGAAGGGAGGAGCCGGTGGGCTTCGAGCATCTGTTCGACGCACAGCTCGCGTACCGGACCGACATGGCCCCGGTCGTGCCGGCCCAGGGGAGGGAAGGGAAGCTCCTCGGCAGCGGGGACGGCAGGGCCGAAGGCCCCCGGATCAGGGGAACCGTCCGGTTCTCCTTCTACGAGGAGGGCTGCCCCCTCGACCCCGGGTTCCTGGAGGCTCCCCCCGACGTCACGCTGGGGGAGGGCGATTACCTTTGCAGGACCAACCCCGGCGGGGTCATCGAGACCGACGACGGCGCCACGATCCAGTTCGACGCGGGGGGATTCGCCCTGCGCCTCGAGGGCCGGGCGCCGATCTGGAAGGTGGCCTCGGCGATCCGCTTCGCCACCGACCACCCCGCCCACCGGTGGCTGAACGAGGTCCTCGCCCTCTACGAGGGCGAATTCGACGAGCGAACCGGCCAGGCGACGTGGCGGGTGGTGACTTCAGCCGCCGACCTCGCGCCCCGCGCGGCCGCGTAGGCCGGCCGAACGAGGAGGGTGAACCAGTGGCCAAGCTGCAGCAGGTGAAGGCGCCGGGGCGGGAGAAGCCCGCCCGGCGGGCCCGGGAGCGGGAGGCCCTGTCGCGGTACTTCCGGGTCCTCGGGGATCCCACCCGGCTACGGATCCTGGAGGCGCTTCTCGAGCGGGAGCGGACGGTCTCGGAGCTGGTGGACCTGGTCGGGGCCCCGCAGAGCCGGGTGTCCAACCACCTGGCCTGCCTGAAGTGGTGCCGGGTGGCCGAGTCGGAGCGGCGGGGGCGGAACGTCGTCTACCGGGTGACCGACCCTCGGGTGCGCGGTCTCCTTCGGAACGCCCGGGAGCTCTCCGCCGAGCACTGCGACCACCTCGCGAGCTGCCGGCGGATCGGGCCGGACTGGATCTGAGCCGAGCGAAGGAGAAGGGATGGAGCAGCAGCAACTCCCCGTCAGCCCCGGGCGGGGTCCGATCGACCCCGAGGCCCTCGGACTGACCGAGGCGGAGGCCGAGGTCCGCAGGGCCGCCTTCCGATCGATCAGACGGGGCCAGCCCCCGGATGCCTCCGAACTCGCGGAGGCCACCGGGCTCGACGTTGAGGCGGTGAGGGAGGCGGTGGGCTCGCTGGTCCAGGGAGGGCAGGCCGTCGTGGACGCGGCCGGCCGGGTCGTGGGTTCGGCGGGCCTGAGCCTGGTGCCCGCCCGGCACCGGCTCCGCCTCGGCGGGGACGAGTTCCACACCTGGTGCGCCATCGACGCGATCGGGATCCCGGCCGCCCTCGGGGTCGACGCCGTAGCTCGTACCGCCTGTCCGACCTGTGGATGCCCGATCGAGGTCGAGTTCCGAGAGGGCCGGGCGACGGGTGAGGGGGAGATCCGCGCCTGGCTGCCCGCCCAGGACTGCTGCACGAGCGTCATCGATGAGCTGTGCCCGGACATGAACCTGTTCTGCACCGAGGAGCACCTGGAGGAGTGGCGGCACCGGGCGGGCGATCCCCCCGGAGCCGCACTGACCCTCGAGAAGACCGAGGACCTGGGACGCGAGGAGTGGGGTGATCTGGTGTGAAGCGCTTCCGGATGGACGTCGACGGCATGACGTGTGACTCCTGCAACCGGCACGTGGCCAGGGTGCTGGCCGGCGCTGGGGCGGCGGACGTCGCCGCCGACTGGCGGCGGGGAGAGGCCACGTTCTCCGCGGAGGAGGAAGACGTTCCCCGGCTCGCCGATTCGGTCCGTGAGTCGGGATACGGGCCGGGTACCGTCGCGCTTCTGGAGACCTCGAGGGCCGGGCCTCGCCGGTCGGCGGGAGGCGGGGCGGACTACGACCTCCTGGCCATCGGCTCGGGCGGGGCGGCCTTCGCGGCGGCCATCCGGGCCACGAACCTCGGGGCCAAGGTGGCCCTGGTGGAACGGGACACGGTCGGAGGGACCTGTGTGAACACCGGCTGCGTGCCCTCCAAGAACCTCCTGGCGGCCGCGGAGGCCTACCACACCGCCGGCCACCACCCCTTCGACGGCATCTCTACCAGGCAGGTGAACACCGACCTTGCCCAGCTGGTCGGGATGAAGGACCAGGTCGTGGAGTTCCTGAGGGGCTGGAAGTACGAGGACCTGGCCAAGGAGTACGGGTTCGAGATCATCCAGGGCCAGGCCAGGTTCTCCGGTCCCGACGCCGTCTCGGTGGACGGTCGGGAGATCCGGGCCGACCACTACCTGGTGGCCACGGGGGCGTCGCCGTGGGCGCCCCCCATCCCCGGCCTCGAGGAGGCCGGCTACCCCAACTCGACCACGGCCATGGAGCTCGATCGGCGCCCCCTGCGGATGGTGGTGATCGGGGGCAACTACATCGGCCTGGAGATGGGTCAGCTGTTCGCCCGCCTGGGGACCACGGTCACGGTCATCGAGGCCCTCGACCGTCTGGCTCCCCTGGAGGAGCCAGAGGTCTCCTCGTGGATCACCAGGGTCTTCGAGGACGAGGGGATCCACGCCATCACCTCCGCCAGGATCGTCCGGGTCGAACGGACCGGAGACCGGCGCAGCGTGTACCTCGATGACGGCCGGTGCTTCGACGCGGAGCAGGTCCTGGTGGCTACCGGCAGGCGCCCCAACGTCGAGGGGCTGGGGCTTGAGGCCGCGGGGATCGAGCTCACCGAGCGGGGAGCGATCAGGGTCGACGACGAGCTACGGACCACCAACTCCCGGGTCTTCGCCGGGGGCGACGTCACGGGGGCTCCGCAGTTCGTGTACGTGGCGGCGGCCCACGGGACCCTGGCCGCGGACAACACCGTAGCCGGAGCCCACCGCCAGGTCGACTACACGGCCATGCCCCGGGTGACCTTCACCGAGCCCCAGATCGCCGCGGTGGGCCTCACCGACGAGGAGGCCAACCGACAGGGCCACGACTGCGAGTGCCGGGTCGTGGAGCTGGAACACATCCCCCGGCCCCTGGTGAACCGGGACACCCGGGGGGCGTTCAAGATCGTGGCCGAGCGAGGCACCGGGAAGATCCTGGGGGTCCACGTCATCGGGGCGAACGCCGGCGACGTGATCATCGGGGCGGTGTACGCCGTGAAGTTCGGGCTCCGGGTGGAGGACCTGGCCAACACCTGGGCTCCGTACCTGACCATGTCCGAGGGGCTCAAGCTCACCGCCCAGTCCTTCACCGCCGACGTGGACAAGCTCTCCTGCTGCGCCGCGTGAGGCGGTGTTGAGCGCGAGCGCCGTCGCTGCCAGGGAGGAGCCCGCGGCCCGAAGCGAGGGTCGTCACGAGCGCAGGCCTCCGCCCTCCGTCGGAGCCCTGGCGCTGACCGGGCTCGTCGGCGGGGCGGGAGCGATCCACTTGGCCCTCATCCCCGAGCACTTCGGTGAAGGGGCCGCGTTCGGTGTCTTCTTCGTGGCCGCCTCGGCGTTCCAGCTGTGGCTGGCCGCGGCCCTTCTCCTGCGCCCGGGGCCCCGTATCCACCGGGCCGGGCTGTGGGGGACCGCGGCCCTGGTGGCTACCTGGATGGTCACCCGGCTGATCCCGCCGCCGGCAGCGGCGGAGCCCGAGCCCGTGGAGCTGTGGGGCGTGTTGGCCACGGCCCTCGAGGTCGCCGCCATCGTGGCCCTGGCAGCCTCCCTTCCCGCGGTCGGCCCCGCTCTCGGCCCGGTGAGGCGCCGCCTCCTGGCCGCCGGGGCAGCGACGGGGTTCGTTCTTCTCGTGATACTCGCCTCGGGGATCGTGACGGTGATCCCGGAAGGGCGGTGGTCTGGGCCGGAGTTCCTCCTCCGTCCCTGGTCCGTGGGGTCCTGGCGACTGGATGGGCTGTGGCTGGTGGTGGCCGGCAGGTGGTCCGCCCTCATCCCGTGGCTCGTGGTCGCGTTCGCGATCCCGGCGGCCCTCCTCGTGGCCTGGACCGTGTCCCTGGCGCTGCGGTTCTCTCCGAGCGGTCGACGAAGCGCCCGACGGCGAGGAGTCTTGGCTTCCGTCCCGGCCTACGCGACGGTCCCGGTCTGCTGCGGAGCCCCGCTGGCGGCCTTCGCCGCAGGGACCGCGGTGGGGACGCTGTTCCGCTTCACCCCCTGGCTCATGGCCGTGAGCCTGGCGCTCCTGGCGTGGAACGTGCTCGTCCTCAGGCGAAGCCTCGGCGAGGGCCGACGCGGGGCCGACGGTCCGTAGGGGGGTCACGCATGGGACGGGCGAGCAGGCAGAAGCGGCCGGGAGCCAAGGCGGGAGCCCGCGCCGAGCAGGGCCGCCGGAGTGCCCGAGCTCTGGCCGTGGCCCTCCTCCTGGCCTTGGGCGGGGCGGGCGTCGGCATCCTGCTGGCTCGCGGGTCGGAGCCGCCGGATCGCACCGGGGTGAGCCTCCCCGGCGGGGGCACCGTGGCCACCCCGCCGGCCGGTCCCATCCCCGGCATCGAGCAGAACTTCGTGGACCCCCCGGAGCGGGCCCCCGGCTTCACCCTCACCACCCTCGACGGGGAGACCTTCTCCCTAGGCGCCCAGAGGGGCCGCCCGGTGGTCCTGTTCTTCATGGCCGGGTGGTGCGCGACGTGCATCCCTGAGGCCCAGGCCCTGGGGCGGATCCACGAGGAGCTCGGGGACCGCGTGCGGATCCTGGCGGTGAGTATCGACCCGACCGACACCCCCGAGCAGATCCGGGGCTTCATCGAGGCCGCGGGGAACCCGGCGTACCCCTTCGCCCACGACCAGACCGGCCGGATGGCCCGGGCCTACGACGTCCTGGCCCTCGACACCACGGTGATCATCGACGGGCGGGGGCGGATCGTGTACCGGGACAGCTACGTGAGCCCCGAGGAGCACCTCCGGGCCGGGCTGGACGTCGCCCTGTCGTGAGCGCCCTTCCCCTGGCCTTCGCGTTCTCCGCCGGGGCCCTGGCCAGCGTGAACCCCTGCGGGTTCGCCATGCTCCCGGCCTTCGTGGGGTACTACCTGGGAACGAAGGACCGACCGGAGGCAGGAACGGCCCGGCGCGTCTTCGAGGGCCTCGCGATCGGGGCCGCGGTCACCGCCGGCTTCGTGGCCCTGTTCGCGGCCGTGGGCCTGCTCGTCTCCGGCGCAGGAAGTGCCCTGTTGGCCCAGTTCCCCGTCGTCGTCCTGGCCGTCGGCCTGGTCCTCGTGGGCCTAGGGGTGTGGCTGGCGGCGGGTCGACCTCTGGGCTTTTCCTTCGGAATCGACGTCCGCGCCGGGAAGCGGCGGGGGCTCGCCGCGGCGGCCTGGTACGGCGTGGCCTACGGCCTGGCCTCCCTGGCCTGCACCCTGCCCGTTTTCCTGGTCGTGGTGGGATCGGCCTTCTCCGCTGGCAGCATGATCGGCGGCCTGGTCCTGTTCGTGGCGTACGCGCTGGGGATGGGCGCGGTGGTCACGGCCGTGGCCGTCGGGGCCGCCCTGTTCCGGGGCGCGGTTGCCCGGTGGGTCCGCCGAGCGATCCCGGTCGTGCAACAGCTCTCGGGCGCGCTGCTCATCGCGGCCGGGACCTTCCTGGTGGTCCGGGAGTTCCGGCTTGCCCGCCTGGGCGGACCGTCCTGGCTGGCGTGGGCGTACGCCCACCCAGGGACGGTCGGGGCGCTGCTCCTGGGGGCGGCCGGTGTGGCCACCGCCCTGCTCTGGTGGGTGGCCCCGGGCGGGAGCGGGGGCCGCGCGCGGACGCCCGCCTCTCCACCGATCCAGAAGGCGAGCCGTGAGTAGCAACGGCCCGAGTCCTTGGGGAACGGTGGCCGCAGTGGCGGCGGTGGTCGCCTGCTGCGCCCTCCTCCCGGCGATCGCGGTGGGAACCGGCCTGGCATCGGCGGCGGTCGGGGCCGCGGCCAGGTACTGGCCCCTCACGCTGGCTGGGGTGGCCGTGGCGATCTGGGCAGGGGTGAGGATCGCCCGGACGGTCCGTCGCCGGCAGCGGCTGCGGGAACCCGGGGTTCCCGACTCCACGAGTTCAGGAGCACGGATGGGCTCCGGGCCGGGTGGCAAAGACGAGCCGGCGGGGGAAAGGGACACCTGAGGAGGGCCGCGTTGCCTAGAGGAGGACGAGGATGCCGCAAGAGATCGAGATAGATGAGATCCGTGAACTCCTTGATGTCGGGGCTCAGCTGGTCGAGGTCCTGCCGGCGGCGGAGTACGAGGAGGAACACCTGGCCGGAGCGATCAACATCCCCCTGAAGCAGATGACCGAGGAGGCGGTCGCACGGCTGGACAGGGACCGACCCGTGATCGTCTACTGCTGGGACTACCAGTGAGACATGAGTCCGCGGGCCGCGTGGCGGCTCGAACGGCTCGGGTTCACACAGGTCTACGACTTCGTCCCCGGCAAGATGGCCTGGCTGGCCATGGGCTGGCCCCGAGAGGGGACCGCCGCCAGCGTCCCGAATGCCGGCGAGGTCGCCAGGCGGGGGACGCCGACCTGTGCCCTCGACGACCGGGTCGGCGACGTGCGGGAGAAGGTGTTGGCGGTCGGTCGCGAAGTGTGCATCGTCGTCAACGACGTGGGGATCGTGGAGGGCCGCCTGCGAGGGAGGGCCCTCGAGGAGACCCCCGAGGCGACCGCGGAGGAAGCCATGGAGATCGGGCCGACGACCAGCCGTCCCAACGAACGGATCGAGCCCTTGGTCGACCGGATGAGGAGGCGGGGTGTCCGCACGATTGTCGTCTCCGACCTGAAGGGCCAGCTGGTGGGGATCCTGTACCGCGAGGACGCCGAGAGGGCGCTGGAGGCCCCCGGTGGATGACTTGGGCCGACCTAGGGGGCGTCGAGTTGCAACGACAGCTCTTTCTCTGGCTGCTTGCGTTGCAGGCCGCGAAAAAGCCGCAAGCCGCATACAAACGCGTCCAAGCCGATGACAACGCTGATGCTCATGTGATGCTCCTGACGAGGAGATTCAGGAATTCCTGCAGGTCAGAGCCTGCCCAGTTCACGGACTCATAATCCGTCGGTCGGTGGTTCGAGTCCACCCCGCCCCACGAGGAAAACCGCAGGTCAGGAGCCCTTTTCGTCTAGAGTCGCCTCAGTCTCGCGGAGATGTGTCCCGTCTGTGTCCCGTCTCGGACGGCCGTCGGACGCCCCGGCGGTCCAGAATCGACCGGGATGCAGACGTCCTTGACCGAGCGTGCGCCTGAAACCTCAGGAAGCGATGGGGGGCAGTCCCACTTCCCTGTCCTCTGCTGATCCAGGTATCGACGGTGAAAGTGGCGCGGCCAGCCCGCGTTGGTGTAGAGGAGCGACACGGAGATGACCTCTTCCAGCGCCAGAGAGCGAAACACCTCCTCCCGCTGGATCTGATCCTTGTAGAGTCCGCTCGCCTGGTAGCAGGCCCGGTTCGCTGCTGGCAACAGCAGGGCCTATCCGTCCTGGAGCGGCGCGAGCCGCTGCAGGCGTGTCTCCTGGTCCGCCACCCATAGGCTAGACAGACCAGGCGGAACTAGAGAGACAAGCTGACAATCGTCGGCCAGCTGCCCGATATAGACAACGCTGCCGGAATGGTGGCACGATGACTCAAGCTTGTGGAGCTAGAGGCTTGGAGGGGTCTGTGGCTACCCCGACAGAGATCCGGGATCTCTTGGTGGTGCTGCCTGGCATTCTGGGCAGCACTCTGGCAAAGAACGACAAGCTCGTCTGGGCTCCATCCGTCGGCGCTGTCCTGAGTGCCATCCGCACCTTCGGCCGAAGCATTAAGGAACTCATGCTTCCGGAGGGAGTCGGAGACAATCACCCTGGGGACGGAGTAACGGCCGAGGATCTGATGCCAGACTTGCATATCTTGCCGGGACTTTGGACGGCCAACATCGGTTATGGAGCGCTTCTCGACCAGTTGCGGACCAAGTATCAGGTTGTTGAGGAGTCCCCCAGCGAGCCGGGCCGGATTCCAAACCTACTTCGCGTGCCCTATGACTGGCGGTTGTCGAATCGATACAACGGTAGACAACTGAAGCGGAAGGTGGAGCCTGCGCTTGAGCAATGGCGGTCTCAAGGGGGAGTATTTGCGGAAGCCAGACTGATCTTCATCTGCCACTCGATGGGTGGTCTCGTAGCGCGCTGGTATATCGAGAAGGAAGGGGGGGCGGAACTCACGCGCAAACTGATCACTTTGGGTACTCCCTACCGCGGAGCACTCAGTTCGCTCGACCAGCTCGTCAATGGAGTGAAGAAGGGAATCTGGCCGTTCAAGCTCGACCTCACCAGCTTCGCGAGAAGCCTTCCCTCCACTCATCAGCTGCTTCCTGAATATGCCTGTATCGAGGGTCGAGAGGGTCTGATCAAGACGACAGAAGTCGACGTTCCGGAACTGGAAACGAAGATGGTAAGCGACGGGATGCGCTTCCATGACGAGCTTAATGAGGCAGCACAGGCCCACAGCCCTGAGGATTACTTGCATCCCATGGTGGGGACTCGGCAGCGAACCGGGACAACAGCTCGACTCGATGGTCGCAGGGTCAAGGTGATCGATACTTATGAGGGTCAAGACAGAGGAGGCGACGCTACGGTCCCCCGGCTTTCAGCGACGCCTGGGGAGGTCAAGCCGGACAGTCCCATCATCCGTTGGCCGGCAGAGAAGCACGGGTCATTGCAAAGCAATAAGGCCGTCCTCGACGAGCTAGACGGAATTCTCACCGCTGAACCAAGCGTTCACCGAGGATCCGCTGGCAAGGAACTCCGCGTGGACATGGAGGAACTCTTGGTACTGGGTGAGCCCCTCGAGATCACTGCGGAGCCTGAGGAGAGGATGAGGTTGCAGGCAACCGTGACCGATGAGCGGGGCAAGCGAGTCATTCAGATCCCCCTTGAGCCATCCGAGGACGTGCATCGTGGGATCATCGAGGACCTTGCGCCGGGGGCCTACCAGGTTGTTGTGGGGGGCGTGGGTCCGAAGGCGCCTCTCGTTGCCGACGTCACGAGCAGTGTGTTGGTGTGGGACGAAGCAGCAATGTGAGCCCCTCCGAGCAGCCACCTGTGCAAAGGCCCGCTGTCTACGTGGGAGTGGGCATCGGTAGTTACGATGACACGGACAACTTCAAGTCACTTCCTCGGGCGATCCCCGATGTTCACGACATAGGGAAGGTTGTGGCCTCGTTCGGGTACATCCCTCACTTCCGCGACGACCTCAAGACGACTGATTACTGGCTCCCCAAGGTGTTGCCGCAGAATAGCTTCCCTTCGGGCGGTTCGATTCTTCTTGTTTGGGCAGGTCACGCAGAGCCCACGCCAGAGCGCAAGCTGCAATTAATCGCCAAGGACACTATCTCTGGATCTCAGCCTGATCTGACCCCAGACTACATTGCCTCAGTCGTAGCCCGGACCGGGGCCAGTCAGATACTTCTCATCTTCGACACGTGTTACTCAGGCCAGGCAACTGGTCAGGCCGGCGATATTGCCGAGCAGGTTATTGCGGCGATTCCACCGGCCGCGAAGGATGTCTGGGTCGGCGTACTGGCCTCGGCGGGCGATCTAGAACAAGCAAAGGATGGCGTTTTTGGTAGGCGACTCCTCGATCTCCTAAGACACGGGCCTACCGACCCGGTACAGCGGCGACGCTGGAGCGCGAACAATGTCGGCATCTACGGGACTGATCTCACCGACGCCCTCACGAGGGAATGGGACGAACCTGGACAGAGACCGAAGAGCGATTCTCGGGGCGGTGTGGCTCTGGAGCTGTTTCCGAATCCTCGGCGTGAGCCCGGCGGAGAGCAGAAGATCCAAGAGCAGCTACTGGTCTCCGCTCGGGGGGCCGAACCCGAGGATGAGCGATCTTACTTCACCGGGCGTGTCAAGGCGCTCAATCAGATCGTGACCTGGCTCAAGGAACGTCGTCCTGGCGTCTTCGTGCTGACCGGACCGGCTGGCAGTGGCAAGTCGGCCATCGTGGGGCGGCTGGTGAGTCTCTCCAATACTGGGGAACGAGTACGCCTCCTTGAGGCGGGACCCCTGGACTCTGCAGATCCCGGAGAGGAGTCCGTCGACGTTGAGCTTCACGCTCGGGGTCTTACGGCCAAGCAAGTGGCGCAGACAATCGACGACCAGTTGACGCGGAGGGGGATGCTCTCGCCGAAAACCTCACGGAAGCAGGGAGAGCTGTTCGGGGCTCTAGCCCACGCTGATTCGGTTCCGGTGATTGCGTTGGATGGACTCGACGAGGCCGGGACCGAGGCCTGGCGAATCGTCGATGACATAGTTCGTCCACATTCGGGAGGGGCACAGATTGTGGTTGGGACTCGTAATCTCCCGGCCGCCACCGGAAATGAATCCCTCTTAGAGCGGTTAGGAGGTACAGAACTGCTCGATCTCGGCTTACCAGCCTTGCGGGACGAGACGGAACAAGATGTCCACGCCTACGTAGAACTGCGTCTTCGCGGAAAAGCCGCACCCGATATGGACGCGACCGAGGTCGCCAGGGCAATTTCATCGCTGAGCCCAGAGCAGGGAGAGGGGCTGTTT
>JBOGVU010000007.1:0-62032 GCA_050692915.1 Actinomycetota bacterium
AACTCGGGAGGCCTCAGGACGGAGTGGAGCCTGCCGAGGAGGCGATCCGGTTGCTCCAAGACATCGCTCCCGGCAATCCACTCGCCCTTCGTCAGCTCGCCCTGGCGCACCTGAACCTCGGTCTTTGTTACATGGGGGTGGGTCGGGGCCAGGATTCGGTAAATCCTACGAAGGAGGCGAAACGAATATTCGAGGAGCTCGTCCGCACCAACCGGTCATTGTTGCCCTGGTTTGCGAATGCCCAAATGAACCTTGGTGCCATCTACTGTGAGTTGGGACGGCCTCAGGACGGACTAGGTCTAGTCAGCGACGCTGTCGAGACGTTCGCTCAGCTATCACTCTCCCAGAACTCCCTCCGTTTTAAGCTGGCGATGGCACACGTCAACCTAGGTGCGTGCTTGGCTAGACTTGATCGGGCGGATGAGGCCGCTCACGATATCGAGCAGACCATTCCACTCCTCCTCGAGTTTGCTCCTACTACGCCTGCCGCCATTCCGTGGCTGGGCTTCTCCCTGATGAACCTCGCCGTTTGCTATCGCAGGCTGAAGAAGGAAGAGGAGGTGCACGACGCTTGGGCGGCTGTAGTTTCCGCCCTACCGCCTCCCCTTGATCGAGCACTTCTCATGTTCCTCCGTGAACGGGTTCGCAGACCGACGGACATGGCTGTTGTTGCGGATCTCCTCGATGCGCTCCCCGAAGTGGGGAGCGACGATCCTCAGCATCACTAGAGAGTTGAGCAGGAGGGAGGCCATGCAGCTGGCAGTCGGTACCTTCAACGTGAACAATCCTTTCTCTAGGTTCAACTTCCGCGCACGCGTCAACGAAATCCCAGAGGAGAGCCGTGATGTTACGATGAGCCTCGAGTTCACTGAGGAAGGCGATTACTGTTTCCGCACCTTCCGGGGCCAACTGATCCAGCTGATGCCAACCAAGCAAGCCGCGATTTCCCGATGAATCCGAGACCCCCGCCAGGCGTCGTGTGCTCGACAACGACGTCGAATGCGGAGCGGTTCTCGAGGTACTGAGGATCCGCCCGTCCGGGGGACCACTCGAAATCAACCCGCCTGACCGCCGCAACGCGCTCCGGCAAGAGGTGACCGAGGATGCGGGATGCAAGTCGTCGGTCACGATCCAACTCAGAGAACAAATTGAAACAGAGCGGCTGACTCGAAAGGAGATCGTTGAAGAGGCGCGGAGTCTGAAGAACCTTGCGCTCAATCGAGGACCTTGACTTGTTGTGAGCGACCTCCTGCTTGGCGCGCTCGAATGCGGCAGGCGTGGTGAAGTTCCGTCCCTGAGCCGTCGCCTCTTCGGCTGGGAGCTTCGACCCCAGAAGGTAAGACCTCTGAGGCGACCGCACGACCGCCGCTGGCCACCCATGCTCCTCACGCCAGAGCGTCTGAAGGAGTCTGAGTCGACGTTGCCACGGCAGCTCGCCAGGGACCCAGACATGGTGATCCTCAAGGATGACCCGCTCGACCATCCTTCGCTCTCCGGCGTAGGTTACCTGCATGGCTTCTGTCGCCGAACGCGCCCTGGCCCTCCTGCGTCAGGGTCCTCTGGACGACGACGAGCTAGCGAGCAGACTCGGTGTCCGTCGGCAACAAGTCAACCAAGCGTGCCGACTCCTCGCCTCCAGGGGAGTCATCTTCCGGGACGTAGGTCCTCTAGGGAAGATTCAGAACCGCCTCCAACCGGAGCGGCCGGCACTGAGTCAGCAGCAGGAAGCCCGTCCGGGGGAGGACGGCTCTCCCCGAGTGGCTGGGCCCCGGGGAGCTCTGCCACGAGCCGTGGACATCGAGAGCAACGTGAAACGTTACCTGGGAGCC
This sequence comes from Actinomycetota bacterium, assembly GCA_050692915.1. Taxonomy (GTDB): domain Bacteria; phylum Actinomycetota; class UBA4738; order UBA4738; family CALAEC01; genus CALAEC01. The sequence continues at coordinate 1,830 of JBOGVU010000007.1, forward strand.
CGGCACCGCGACGCCCGTTTCGCGTCCTTCGACTACTGCTTCAATCACTTTCAGGCTCACCGCGGACCTCGCCTCGCGGAATTGGCATCCCCCGTTGGGATGGAGGTCAGTTGCCTCCACCTCGGCTTCTTCTTGGCCAGCTGGGGGATGTTCCGAGGGTCGTCCAGGTTGCTTCAGCGCAGCGCGAGGTACTACGCACCGGTGGTTGAGACGATCGCGGCGACCAATGCAGATGTTTGGGGGATCGATGCGAATGCGTACACGGACGACTCCATAGAGAACCTCATTGGCTTGGCGAGCCGATTGAGGGCGGCCCTACCGGACGGTGCGTCGGACACGCTGGTCACGAAGATCATGCTTGGCGTCTTCGGCTCCGTGCCCGCATTCGATCTCTATTTCAGGAATGGTTTTCAAGTCGCTACTTTCGGACGCAAATCGCTCCTCAAGATCTCTCGGTTCTATGAGGAGAACGCGGCGACCATCGAAGCCCATCGAGTGCCCACCCTGGGGTTCGCCACTGGTATGGAGACTGCCTTCCGATACACCCGAGCGAAGGTGATCGACATGAACTTCTTCGTTCAAGGCGGATACCTCACCGCGTAATGGACCAGCAGCCCGACTCATTCGCGAAATCGCTCGGGATGCAGCATCTGTTTCGTCGAGATGAGCAAGGTCGCGGCGCGTACCTGTCGCGGCTGTTCGCGTTCTTCAGCGAGGAGGTCATACGCCATTGGGCCGCGTGTGAGCAGGCACCCTACGGAGATCTAGGTCGGCCCGTCGTGTGGGATGAGGAGTCACCGCGCTATCAGGATGAGGCCCGTTCTTATGTCGAGCCGACCGTCATCCACCGCCCGGTGGAGGACGTGATCGACCTCGTCGCCGACGAGCGCAATGAGCCCCGCTTCAACCCTGATGGGGAGGCGGCCCGGCCCTCGTTGGCAGATCGTCCGCACCACAGGCTCCGTGCTAACAACAGTGCTAACGAACGTTCCACAACCAGACGGACGGAACGGCACCAGACGGCCAATAGCACGTGTTGCGATTCCCGAGCTCTTCCACATACCCTGTCGACGCTCGCCTGTGGGTCGGGCTGCTTATGGCTGCTCTAGCAGAGGAGCGAGACGGTTAGATGTCATCAGCGTTCCTGGTCGGGCGCCCCGCGGCGCCGCTGACGGCGCCGTTTTCTGGCCAAGATGCCCTCTACGCTGCGGTACGGCTGGACGGCAGCACATTGGAGAGTCCAGACTATGCTCATTGCACTTTCGCGAATGTGAGTTTCAAGGAGGCCACCATCAGCGATGGCCGGTTCGTTGATTGTGTGTTTCTTTCCTGCTACTTGCGAAGGGCAACTCTTAGGAATTGCTCGTTCCAAGCGTGCAAGTTTGTAGACTGCGACTTCCCTCGTGTGCAGATAGAGAGCTGCGTGAAGCGCCCCGGGTTTCGTAGAGGGTCGGGTCATTGCGTTTCCACCAGCTCAGCGGTCTCCTCTCCTGCGTAGTACCTCCCTTCTGCCTCGGCCGGCGGGACGTCCCCGATCGATCCGTGCAGCCGCCGGTTGTTGAACCAGTCCATGTACTCGAGCGTCGCGAGTTCCACCTCCTCCGGCGTTCGCCACGGCCGGTGCCGCTCGATCAGCTCGGTCTTGTACAGCCCGACCTGTGTCTCCGCTAGCGCGTTGTCGTAGCTGTCCCCGACCGAGCCCACCGACGGGGCGATGCCTGCCTCGGCCAGGCGCTCGGTGTAGCGAATCGAGGTGTACTGGCTTCCCGCGTCGGAGTGATGCACCAGGCCGTCGAGGACGGTGTCACGGCGCCAGATGGCCATCTCCAGGGCCTCCAGGGGAAGCTCGGTGCGGATGTGGGTGGCCACCGACCACCCCACGAACATCCGGCTGTAGGCGTCGATCACGAACCCTGCGTAGCAGATCCCCGACCACGTCGGGATCTCCGTGAGGTCGGCCACCCACAGGTGGTTGGGACGCGACGCGGTGAACTGACGGTCGACCAGGTCCGGAGGACGGGCCGCGGCCAGGTCCCTCCGGGTCGTCCCTCGCCTCTTTCCCCTGCGTACGCCGTGGATCCCCTCCCGGGCCATGAGCCGCTCCACGGTGCACTTGGCCACCGGGATCCCTTCCCGGTGGAGCTGGCGCCACACCTTCCGGGCGCCGTAGACCCCGTAGTTCTCGGTGTGGACCCGGCGGATCTCCACCACGAGCTCCTCGTCCCGCAGCGCCCGCGGCGAGGGAGGCCGCTTCTTCGCCGCGTAGTAGGTCGAGACGTTCGCCCCGAGCACCCTGCAGATGGGCTCGACCCCGAAGCGACCCTTGTGCTCGGCGATGTAGCGGGTCATCTCTGGTGGGGACGGTCGAGTTCCCGTGCGAAAAACGCCGAGGCGGACTTCAGGATCTCGTTGGCGCGGCGGAGCTCGAAGTTCTCCTTGCGGAGCTGCTTCAGCTCCTCGCGCTGCTCGGTGGTGATCCCGTCGCGGAGCCCCTGGTTGACCTCCGCCCGGCGGACCCAGTGCCGCAGCGTCTCGCGATTGATGTCGAGCTGGGAAGCAACCCGGGCGATGGCTCCCCGCTCACCGATCTCAAGGACCATCCGGACGGCCCGCTCCCGGATCTCACGTGGGTACTTCCTCGATCTGCCCATGGTCCCTACCTTCGCAGGCTCGGGACCCTCCATCCAACCCGGGGCGGTTCAGCCCCCGACGGCACCGTCTACCTCCCGACTCCCCTCTGCGGGTTCCGGCCGACCGTGTTCGTGAGCCGCGACGACGGCCTCACCTGGGAGCGGTCCCAGGTGGCCGACGTGAACATCCCCCTCTCGGATCCCGACGTCGCCGTGGATCGGGACGGGAACGTCTACGTCGCGTTCATCGACGAGTCCGGGGCGCTCTTCATGAGCGTGAGCCGGGACGAGGGCAGGACGTGGGGAGAGCCGGTGCGGGTGGCCGAGGGGGTCACCGCCGGGCTCCCCGCCGTCGCGGCCGGGGATCCCGGTCGGGTGGTCGTCTCCTTCGTCGGCACCGACGACCTGCCTCAGGGCTATCTGACCCCCGGCTACCCCGACAACGCCACCGGGGAGATCGCCTGGGGGGCGTACCTGGCGGTCAGCACGAACATGCTGGATCCCGAGCCCGAGTTCCAGGCGGTCGACGCCGCGAACGGCGATCCGATCTCCCGCGGCGCCGAGTGCACCCGCAACTCGTTCCGGTGCACAGTCCAGATCGATTTCCTCGACGTCACGATCGCCCCGGACGGCCGTCCGTACGCGGCCTTCGTGGACGGCTGTGTGGACGAATGCGTGACCGATCCGGCCGCACCTTTGCACCCCAACCCGGCTCCCGCCATCGTCGCCACCCTGACCGAGGGCCCGTTGCTGTGTGAGAACGGCTGCCCCTGGAAGTTCACAACCGTCCCCTCCCTGGTCACCGAGGTCGACGACTCGAATCCGGCCGTCGAGTACCGCCGCGGCTGGCATCGACGCAGCGACCCGGATGCCTCCCAGGGCGGCTACCATCGCCGGCTGGGTTCCCCTGGAGGTGGAGGCGAAGCGCCGAGGGCCCGGCTCGTCTTCGAGGGGCAGGAGATCACGTACTTCTTCGCCCGTTCCCAGCAGGGAGGCACGGCGGACGTCTTCCTCGACGGCGAGTTCGCGACCACCCTCGACTACTCTGGCCCGGCGCCCGGCAACGCTCCCGAGTTCGGCCACTCGGTCACCTTCGACGGCCTCGACGAGGGGAGTCACGAGATCCTGATCGCCCACCGCTCGGGAGCCGTCTACGTGGACGGCTTCGCGATCGTCTCCGGCGACGGCGGTGGTGCCGACCCCTCGGCCGCCCTGACTCGGTCGATCACGACGACATCCACCGGAGAGCTCTCCGGACTCGGCACGACGGTCCTGGTGGAGACCATCGAGGTGGGGCCCGACGACGAGTGGCTGTCGGTCGTCGTGGAGGGCGCTGATCAGCCGGTGACCGTCAACCTTCTCGATGCGGTGGGCACGCCGGTCGCGGTGGGCGACCTGCTCCTCGCCGGTGGGAGCGCGGTCGGTCTGGACGTCGCGCACCCCCCGGCCGGCACGTATACGGTGCAGGTGCTGGATACGAGCGGCGCCCCAGCAACTGTGGAGATCTCGATCGCCCGCACCATCGCCGTGAAATAGGCCGGTGAGACCGACAAGGAGGTATCTATGTCTCGCAGCGTGATCCTGTCCCTGGGACTTCTGCTTGCCTTCGCCCCCACCGGCCCCATCCATGCCCAGGAGGGCTGTGGAGGGCCACCGCCGATGCCTCCGCTGACGTTCGAGGAGCCCCAGATCATCGACGAGGTTCGGGCGGGAGGCGAGCCCAGCGTGGAGGGCCTTCCGGACGGGACACTCGCGTACGCGGCGCACGCCTCGACGACTCTGTTCAACCGGGACAACATGCCCGACCCCGACTTCGTCACCCCGTATACGGGTGCCACCTACCTCTGGCGCTCGATCGACGGTGGCGACACGTGGCGCTACATCGGCCTCCTGGGCACCGAGGTCGGACCCCACGCCACCGTCTCCGGTTTCTCCGACCCCGACTTCGCCGTCGATGCCGCCGGCAATCTGTACACCTCCGGGATCAATCTGGCCAATGTGTACGTGGCCAAGTCCGAGGACTCCGGGGCCACGTGGACCGGCCATCCGTTCGCCACGGTGATGACCGACCGGGAGTGGCTTGCCGCCGACGAGGAGGAGGTGGTCTACCTCAACGGCAACCAGATCCCAGGCGGGCGGCGGATGTGGAAGTCCACGAACGGTGGGCTGACGTTCGATCTCGTCAACTTCGTGCAGCTGCCCGGCTCGGGTCCACCCTCGAAGATCGAGGTGGACAAGTCCGACGGGCGGCTGTTCTTCCCCGCGGCCAACGGCACCGTGGCCGTGTATCCGAACGCCAGGGACGGTGATTTCACTCGGATCGACGCGGCCGTCCCCGGCGGTACCCCCAACGCCCACGGATTCCTGAACAACCTGGCGATCGACCGGGCCGGGAACGTTTACCTGGTCACCAACACCGGCAACGAGATCCGGGTGTCTCACTCCACCAATCGGGGCATGAGCTGGCAGACCACGGTGATCCACGACACCAGGGCCGACGACACCCCCGAGGTCGCCGACGAGGTCCTGTGGCCGTGGATCTCGGCGGGCGAGGACGGCCGGGTTGGGGTGTCGTGGTTCCAGGCCGACCGTCCTGTGGCGAACACGAACAACACCGTGGCGAGCTACCGGGTGTACGCGGCGCAGACCGTCACCGGCCGCGGTTGGGTGGACGAGTGCGGCGAGGAGCAGCCACCCGTCTACGAGATCGCCGTGGCCACCCCCGAGCCCTTCCACACCGGGACGATCTGCTCCCAGGGGACCACCTGCCAGGCGGCACTGCCGGAGGCCATCGACCGCCGGCTCGGCGACTACCACACCAACTCCATCAGCGCGGGCGGGAAGTTCCTGATCGCCTATTCGGACACGTCATTGAAGCCGGACGGGGCCGTCTCTCACCCCGGGTTCCTCCGCCAGTCGACCGGTGTCGACTTCATCGACGGGGAGGAGCCGCGGATCACCGAGGTGGACGATGCGGACCCGGCGATCGAGTATCGTCGCGGCTGGCACCGACGCAGCGACTCTGCAGCCTCCGACGGCGGCTACCACAGACGGATGGGCTCAGCCGGAGGCGGCGAGCCCTCTACCGCCCGGCTCGTCTTCGAGGGGCACGAGATCCGCTACTTCTTCGCAGACTCCGAGCAGGGAGGGACGGCGGACGTCTTCCTCGATGGCGAGTTGGCGGCGACGGTCGACTACTCCGGCTCGGCACCCGGCAACGCTCCCGAATTTGACCAGTCGATCACTTTCGATGACCTGGGCGAGGGGAGTCACGAGCTGCTGATCGCGCACCGCTCGGGAGCGGTCTATGTGGACGGCTTCGAGATCGTCTCCGGCGAAGGCGGTGGCCCCGACCCCTCGGCGGCCGAGACCCGTTCGGTCACCACGACCTCCACCGGTGAGCTCCTGGGGCTCGGTTCGACGGTGCTGGTGGAGACCATCGAGGTGGGGCCGAAGGACGAGTGGCTGTCGGTCGTCGTGGAGGGGGCCCAGGAGCCGGTGACGGTCAAGCTGCTCGATCCGATGCTCAGGCCGGTTGCAGAGGCCGGCCAACTCCTCGCGGGTGCGAGTGCCGTCGGCCTCGATGTCGAGCCCGTCCTGGCCGGACCGTACACGGTCCAGGTCCTGGATACCCAGGGCTCCCCGGCGACCGTGGAGATCTCGATCGCCCGCACCATCGCCGTGAAATAAGCGGGTGGAAGCGGCCAGCGCCCTCGTCCTTCTCTTCTCGAGGGCGCTGGCCACCTCGTCTCTTGCAGCCTCGGGCCAGGTCCAGGTGACCTGAGGAGTTATGGCATCCTTTCATCGGGGGCCTCCGCCACCTCAGGTCTACGGCCTCATGCGAACAGAGGACACGGCAGGCCATGGCTCAAGTCGCCAGTCTGGCCCGGAATGGCAATCTGTTGTCCCCGGTCCTCCGACACCGGGGTCATCAAAGTGCCATGACTTTTGCCTGAGCCCAGGGTCCACGCGGACCCTTCGCTCCCCGGCGACTTCTTCGCGACTTGTGGTGGCCCGGGCGAATCGACCCGATGATGCGCCTTGCCCTTGAGCAGCTCCTGGCCGGGAAGGACGTCGCGCTCCGCGCTCGCCAGGAAGGGCAGCGGTTCCAGGATCGCGAGCCCCGTGCGCCTGCACAGCGATCCGCCCATCCCGCCGAGCCCTCGGCCGAGTATCCTATGCGGACGCCTCGCCGACCCATGCGCGGGGACCCGAGGAGGGAGATGCTTGTGAAGCGCACCACCACCATCGCCATCGCCACCGTGCTCGCGGTGAGCATCTCCGCGGCGCCCGGCTCCGCGCAGGAGTGGCGGCGCGACCCGACCGGCTGGGCCGACGGCCCGATCCGCCACACGCTGAACCTCCCCGTGGGCGGGGCCGGCGCGATCGGGGGGACGCTCCACGAGAGCTTTCTCTACGTGACGACCTTCACCTCGTTCGCGATCTACGACGTCTCGAACCCGGCGCTGCCGGTGCTCCAGAGCGTCACGCAGCTCGGCCCTACCCTCATCAACGAGGGGCCCGTGACCAACGGGGAGATCCTTCTGATCTCGAACGACGCCACCCAGAACCCCTTACGCCAGGAACTCCAGATCTGGGACGTGACGAACAAGCGCCTTCCGCTCCCGGTCTCCTCGATCACGCTGCCGACGCCCGAGCACATCTGGGCCTGCGTCGACGACTGCGCGTACGCCTACGGCGCTGGCGGGGCGATCGTGGACCTCCGCGACCCGTCGGCCCCACGGTTCGTGCGCGACTGGCGGGAGATCGCGCCGATCCGCGTGCGCCACGGGATGGGGACCGGGGCGCCGGGGATCGTGTTCACCGGCTCGCTGCCGCAGTACGTGTTCAACGCGTCGGCCCCTGAGGAGCCCGAGGTCCTCGCCACGATCGAGCCGCCGACCACGTTCTTCGAGGGGAACCTGGGCAGCGGGGAGTCTCTCGTCTCCTACGTCGACTGGCCCGACGGCGGGCGCGACCGCGTCGCGCTCACGACCCTTGAGACCCCCTTCAGCGGCGGCTGCAACGAGAACTCGGGCGGATTCGTCACCTACGACACGCAGGCCTTCGAGAACCGCGGGACCTTCCAGATCGCCGACGTCTTCCGCATTACCGAGACCGGCACCCCCGATCAGGGTCTCCAGCCCGACAACGCGGTCGGGTGCTCGGCGCTCGGCGTCGACTCGCACCCGGGCTTCCGCCGGGGGGGAGCCGTCGCCGTCGGCTGGGCCGAGAACGGCGTCCGGCTCTTTGGCGTGGACAAGCGTGGCGGGATCAACGAGGCCGGGGGGTTCATCGCCGATGGCGCCGAGGCCTTCATGCCTATCTGGGCGTCCGAGGAAGTCCTCTACGTGGTGGACACCGCGCGCGGGCTCGACGTCTTCGAGGTCGACGTCGCTGGCCTGGGCTAGCGAGGATCGGCGCCCGACGACCCCTCGTCGCTCATCCCGTCTGCTGCGTGGACGGCCTCCGCCCAAGAATGCGCGACCGAGACTCGGAGTTGCCGCGACTAGGTCGCCGGCCAGGGCTCGAGTCGCCATCCTGGTGAGGAATGGCCATCTGTGCCACCCGGTCCTGCGATTCTCTCCGGGGCGGGCACCATCCATGCCGTCCGAGCTTGCCTTGCATGCCGCGGAAATGCCGCATCATGCGTAGGAACGTGTCCGAGGCAGTGGCAACGGTGATGCTCACGGGATGGCCCTGACCAGGATGTTCAGGAATTCCCGCAGGTCAGCGGGGTCTCATAATCCGTCGGTCGGAGGTTCGAGTCCTCCCCGCCCCACGCTCTTGACCTGCGGCTTTGCAAGAGTCTTCCGGTCTTCGGACCGTCCCACCGCCACGGGTGCCAACCGATTGCCAACGGCGGGGAGGGACTGAGCGCGATCTGGAGCGCCGCAGCGGCCTCGGCCGGTCCGTCCTGCCAGGCATGCTGATACACGGCGATGGTGAATGCCGGCGAGGCATGACCGAGGACGGCCGAGACGATCACGGGGTGGACCCCCTGCCGCCCGAGTTCGGTGGCAACGGCGTGCCGCACGTCGTGCAACCGGGTGGCCGGATGCAGCCCGGCCTGGCGGGCGAGCCGCTTGAACGCGCTGCTGAAGGAGTCCGGGTACAGGGGGGAACCATCTCCACGATCGCAGACCATCGCGAGCGGCTCGCCACGCTCGTCCACGGGGTCGAGCCATTCGGAACCAAGGGCCGTTCGTCGCTTCAACTGTTCGCGTCGGTGTCGCCTGACGCGCTCGAGGGCGAAGGGAGGAAGCTGAACCTGTCGGCGGGCCCGCTTCGTCTTGAGCGGCGTGAACGCGATGGTGCTCGTGCGGTCAGCACCTCGGACCGGCTGGACGCCTCGGCGGATGAAGGCCGTGCCCGCATTGAGATCGAAGTCCATCCAGGCGATACCGAGGACCTCCGAACGGCGCGCCCCGGTGACCGCGGCCAGCAGGATCGGGACCTCCCAAACGGTTCCCCGCGAGGCCTGGAGCAAGGCTCCGAGCTGCGCAGATGTTGGCCAGTGCACCTCCGGACGCCGGCCCCTGGGGCGCTTAACGGCAGCGACCGGGTTCGAGGAGATCATCTCGTCCTCCACCGCCTGGCGGAGGGCCGACCCGAGCACGCTGCGGACCTGGGCGATCGTGGCCGGCGCCAGACCCCGCTGCTGCATCCGGGTGAGGACCGCCCGGACGTGGCCGGGCCTGAGCTTGGCGATCTCCAGCCCGCCGATCAGCGGCACGATCTCCCGGCGGATGTACCCCTCGTATCCGTCAAGGGTCCGCGAGCGGATCCCGCGAGCCCGTTGGTACTCCAGCCACCGGGTCAGGTAGGTTGCGAGGTCGATCCGGGGCGGGGAAGGGTCGCTGCCGTTTTCGATGCACCGGATGAACTCGCACAAGGCCCCCTCCGCATCACGCTTCGTGACGAAGCCGCTCTTGCTCTTCTGCCGCCTCTTGCCGGTGACGGGGTGTGGCCCGATGTCCACGATGAACTCCCACGTGCGGCGTTTGCGGACGTGTCCCTTCATGTGCGCCTCCTTTGCTCATCGGAATCGTGAGGGACGGAAGGCCACGTTGGGACGCGGCGGATTCCGCATCCGCAGTTCGGCCCCAGAGCAGGGAGGACGGGCCCCTTGCCAACGGTTTGCCAACGGCTTTGACATCTCTGTTTCGGAAGCGAGTTTGCTGGGCGCTGGCAAGCCAGCCTCGCAATCTCGTTGAACCGATAATCTGGAGTTGATGGGCGTTGCCGAGCTTCTCGTTACCAGCGGCGGCGTCGTTCTGATCGGGCTGCTGGCCTGGTACTTCTTCGCGCCGAGGCGCGCCGTCTCCGCCGTACAGCGGGGTCCGCCCAGGAGGTTGAGGTCACCGTCAGGGGTGGCTATGCGCCCCTAGGCCGCCCTGACCGTGTTCACGCTCACGCCCAGCCGGCGGGACAGGGCCTTCACGGATGGGAGGGGGACCCCGGGTCGAGCTCTCCGTCGGCGATCATCAGCGCCAACCGGTGGCGAAGCTGCCCGGCCAGGGTAACGTCCGCCCCAGGGAGCAAACGAAGCCTTGACAGAGGGTCTTCCACGGGTGTAGAGAGCATCGTTGTTGGGACACAGTATGTGGGAAGGAGGCGGCAGGGGCGGTGAGGAGGATCCTATTGTCGCAGTCGCGCCAGAGGACCGAAGGAAGGGGTCTGTCATGAGACGTTTGCTGATCGGGTTGTCGGTCGCCGGCCTGTTCGTCGGCCTCCTGGTCGGGCCCGCCCGCGCGGCCTCCCATGGGCGCACTGTGGTAGCGCGCATCAACGGCGGGGGCACGGCCGAGATGCAGGCACCGGGCCTGGCCCAAGGGATCACCCACTGGGGCGTGGGGGCGACGCTCTATTCCGACGGCACGGCCTCGGGACACTTCGACTGCGTGGACCAGCAGGGCGGCAACTTTCCGGGCAACATCTTCGGCGAGGTTACGAGCTGGTCAATGGAGGGCACCACCGTCGTGCTGAACGTCGTGGGTAAGTTCGTCGGCCACGGTGGCCATCCTGAGGACGTGTCGTTCACGGTGAAGATTCAGCAGTTCGGCGGGCCAGGGGTGGGTCGCTGGACGTTGGAAGTCGGCCCGTTTCCCTTCTGTGTCGAGGTCCTGACCAGCGGGCAGGTTGCCATCCGCTGGGAGTGAAGTCTGGGCGGGTGCCGCAGCAACACCGAACGGGCTAGGTCCCGCGTCGGCGCCCGAATCGCCACGGCGCAATCTCATCGATCGTGGCGCTGCAGTAAGTCATCCCAGGATGGGCCTACTGGGCCACCCGCTTCGGCGGGCGGCTTCACGTGTGTCGGCCCTCGACGTCACCCTGGCGGCGACCAAGGCTCTCGTTCGAGGCCGGCTATCCGAAGTCGCAGCAGGTCGCGTGCGACGCCGTGCGCCGGTCGACGGGATCGTAGGGAGAGCAGTTCGGTGAGGCTCGAGGATGACGGCCCGGTTCGCGCACCGATCAGTCAGGACCACGAGCGAATGCGCACGTCAGCGCCCATTTCGGAGTGGGGGAGCCGGTGTCGGGGTAGGGTCCCATGCCGCAGAAATGCCGCGATCCGCTTGGAAGCTGAACCGCCATCCTGGGCCGGCGGACTGATGATCCGCACGTCGCTTGGCGCGAGCAGCACAGATTGAGGGATCTTGAAGCTAGGGGAAGCGGCAAGCCTACGGATTCCGGATCGACCGTTCGAATCTCGAACAGGGCTGATGGGGCCGCCGCCGACGTGCCAACGATTGGGAGCAACTGGAGGCCGGGCAAGATGTGCCCAAAATGAGTGGAACCAGGCAGCAGCTGCGTCTAGCGCTTGCGGTGATGGTTCCTCTGGTGACGCGCCGTCGGACGATGCCCGATCCCGCGGTCAGGAGGATGGCCCCGAGTGGCCAGACTGGAGAAAGCAAGTAGCTCAGCAAGGGTCAGGAACCCAAAGGTCACCTTGGCGTCCGCCCAGTGTCGGTACAGAGGGACGTCGGGGTTTCACACACAAGGTAGTCAGCAAGCGGTCGCGGCTGGCTGGAGCTTCGGGGCCGCTTGGTGGCCAGTCCCGGCGACCATGACCTGCGCCGTCCCCCTCTCGGGCCCGTCAAACGACTTCGAACGTGCCACTCATTGTCGGGTGGACGTCGCATCGGAAGTAGTACGTCCCGGCATCCAGCGGCCCCACCTCGTACGTGATCGTGTCCGGCCCAGTAATGATCTCGCCCACGAATAGCGGCTCGGTCGCCGACTCATCCGTGTAGATGGCGACGTTGTGGGGGATGCCCGGGTCTTGGTTGTCGAACTCGATGGTGAACGCCTTCCCCGCGGGCGCGGTCAGGGTGTCGGTGCTGAACACGGAGCCATCGGCGCTCACCGCAAGCTCCGCGGATGGCGCCCCGCCACCGCCCGAGCCGCCCGGCTCCGTGGTCGGCTGCGGCTCGGGGGACTTGGGCGGCGTGTACCGCTTCGCCGGCGTCACACCGGCGTTGAAGGGGTCGCCGAGGGTCGGGTAGGTGCCCGGCGCCGCCGAGGCGTTCTTCGTGACCTGGATCAACCCCACGGCCCCGAGGCCGGTGTACGCGAACGAGTGGGTCACGAACGGGTACAGCCCCTCTTCCTCGATCTGCAGCTCGAACATAGCCCCGGACCCCGGCGGGATGTTGAAGGTCTGCAGGCCGTAGTCGGTGTTCGCCGGGTTCCCGGTGTCGTGGGTCTCCTCCAACATCCCTCCGATCACATGGAACGCGTTGGTGAGCGTGGGACCGGCGTTCATCACCCAGATCCGGAACCGCTCGTCCGGCTGGACCTGGAGCGGGCTGGCCAGGTACCGGTCCGCCATGCCGTCGAACACCACGTAGGAGGGCTCGGGGGCGGCCATCGCGTCGAGGTCGCCCTCATACAGGCCCTGGATCGGCTGGTCGCCATGGTAGAACTCACTGGAGACCAGCACGAACTCCCTCTCGGCCGGAAGGTCCTCCGGCTCCACGATGATGGCCCCGTACATCCCGTTCGAGATGTGCTGGAGCACGGGCGGGACGCCGCAGTGGTACATGAAGACACCGGGGTAGCGGGCCACCCAGTCGAACGTCTTGGTCTCGCCCGGGTTGACGGGCTGGTAGTTGCCGGTCAGCGTGTCGCTCCCCGCCTTCGGGGGGTTCGCCCACGGGGTCATGGCGGCGTGGAAGTCGATCGAGTGCTGCATCCCGATCGTGCTGTCGTTGTGCAGCGTGAAGTGAATCGTGTCCCCGACCTTGACCCGGATCACCGGGCCGGGCGCCGTCCCGTTGAACGTCCACACGTGGTAGTTCACGCCGTCTGCGATCTCCTGCACCGTCTCGGTGGCATGCAGCTCCACATCGACCACCGTCCCGGTGCCGGGGCCCGAGAGCTTGTAGGGGGGCGGTGCCGCGGTGGAGGCGCTGCGCGTGGCCGGGTTCGCCCAAAGGCCCGCGACCGCGATCAGGGCCAGGCCCAGGAAGACGACGAGCCCGCGGTAGAACGTGTCCTCGCGGCGGCGGCGTTCGCCCCCGGGCCCCTTGCCGATGCCGTCGCTGCGTGGCTCGGGAACCCTCGCGCCCCGCGCTGGGGCCTGGGGCTTCCGGGTAACCTTGCTGGCCATGTCGATCCCTCCGTGCTCGCTGTTTTCCCCCTGACACTCCTCCGTTCCCTTGCTGTGAAGCCAAGGGAAGCTGCTCCAGGATGGAGCCAGGAGCGGGTCGCTCTCAGGGCCGAACGGCCCCCCCTTGGAGGGACCCCTGGCCTCGGTGTGCTTCCCGGCTGAACCCGGACACTGGCCCCACGGTTGTCGAAGAAGGCCCCCGCTCGGGGAGAGCGAGGTGTTCGTCGATGACTTCGCGCTGGTCGAGGACCCTTGGGAGAGAGTGGAGCCACCGGCTACCGGTAGAGACGGCGGAACACCACGGCGGCCAGCGCCGCGCCCACGGGGAAAGCCACAGCCCAGATCCCGGATCCGACCATGAAGACTGGGTCTCCAGGAAGTCCAGCCCCAGCAGGACCATGACCAGGCCCCACACTCCGCTGACGGCCACAGCCCAGAACGCCCACCGGACGAACCGCTCGATCCCCGGCCCGGCGAAGACCAGGGCCAGGAGGGGGGCGGCCAGGGATTGCCACAGGTAGCCGAGCGCCTCGAGGGGATGGAAGAGCGACCGGGGTTGTCCTTTACCCACAGGGCCAGGCCGTCCGTGGTCCCGGCCTCCAGGTTCAGCCGGACCGTGGTGATCTGGATGATGTCGTTGGCCCCCACAGTAGCCGCGTACGCGGCCGTCAGGATCAGGGCGATCCGGGTGAAGATCCTCTTCTCCTCGGGGGCGATGGTGTGGATGGCCACCGCCAGGCCGATCCATCCCGGGATGAGCAGGAGGGAGAACGTCTCCCCGACAGACCACGCCACGGGGTGCCTGAAGGAGGCCGCGAAGGCGGCGACGTCGCCGGTCCACTTGGCCCCAGGGAACGCAATCGGGGCGATGATGATCCCGAGGGTGAAGCTGGCGGCTGCAGCGGCCGCCCAGATCCCGGGACCAAAACCCTAGCTGGGTCGCCAGTCTGGGCTCTGGCTCCGTCGCAGCCGTGAAACCCTTCTGGGCCCGGTCCAACGATGTCTGTCCCATAGCCGACTTCCTGCGGTCGGCTGGGGGTCAGAGTGGTGGGGAGACCGTCGTCGGGGGAGGGCCGAACGTCCCCGCTTTGGGGGGACCCTCCGGCTTCCTGGCCCCGAGCTACGAATGGAGTTGGGCTCTTCCCTCCTGATCTTATGATCACATGCTCAAGCTCGTATCGGTTCGGTGGTGCGGCTGCTGATCAGCGCATGCCAATTCCGCTCAATGCCTGCCAACAGCACGTCCAAGTCTGCTCGCCGTTCCCTGGGCGATCCGGCACATCCCGACCTTCTCGACACGGGGCTGGCCGAGCTGGACCTCTTCGTCATCCCGGGCTGGCTGGCCGGGCTCGCTGCGGGCGCGGTGGTCCTCGGGTGGCTCTACGAGCGGGCCGAATCAAGCCTCCTCCTGGTCGCCCTGTTCCATGGGTTCCTCAACATGTCCAGCGCCACGGTGGCGACGGAAGGGATCCCGGCGGCCGTCGTGTCGATGCTCGTGATCCTCTGGGCAATCGCGCTCCTTCGTCGCGAGGCCAGCCATCCACGATCGACGGATGCACCGAGCGGGTGACCCGGGGAGCCTCCTGATGCCAGCCGAGCTGAAGATCGACCGCGCCGTGCACTTGGTCGACGAGATCACCCGGACGTACCGGTACTTGCGGCGCAACCCGGATGGCGGAGCTCGACCCCGAGGAGAACGAGCGCAGGAAGCGCCACCTCGACCGTTACATGCGGCTCTTCCCCGACGGTGTCAGGCAGGCCGTCCCCGAGAGGCGGCCCCGGAAGCTTCCCGGGGAGGCTCCGCCAGACGACGGCGTCACCCGAGGGCTATTCCACCGAGGAGCCTTCCCACCAGGTACGTCACCAGCGCGGCGGATCCGCCGAGCAGGATCATCCTGAGGCCCGAGAAGACCGCACCTCGGTCCGTGAACCGACTCATCACAGCCCCCACGCCTCCCAGCGCCGCGAGTGCGAGCGCGCCGGCCGCGATGGCCGCCACCGGCCCGCCGGTCAGAAAGTACGGGGTGATCGGGAGCAGCGCCCCACCCGCGAAGGTAGTGAACGATGACCCCGCCGCGGCGATGGGCGAGCCGAGCGCGTCCGGGTCCAGTCCCAGCTCCTCTTTGGCGTGAATCTCGAGCGCGGTGGTCGGCTCGGTCATCAGGCTCTCCGCCGCCGCCCTGGCCACGGGGGACGGCATGCCCTTCCGCTCCAGGAGGATGGCCAGTTCCTCCGTCTCTCCTTCCGGGTCGGTTCCGATCTCGTGGGCCTCGATGTGGAGGAGCCGCTCGAAGAGCTCTCGCTGCACGCGCATGGAGGCGTACTCGCCGGCGGCCATGGAGAAGGCGCCGGCCAGCAGGCCGGCGATGCCGGCCAGGAGGATCACCTCCCGATCCACGCCGGCTCCGGCCACCCCCATGATCAGGGCGAGGTTGGAGACCAGCCCGTCGTTCACTCCGAAGATCGCCGCGCGAAGCGCACCGCTGCGACTCCCCACGATCGAGGCAGCCTCGCCGGCAGGTACCGGTCCGGGGTGCGGATGGAGCACTGGCCTCGGTCTCATGGGCTCTCTCATCCGACGCGTGCTTACCCTCGAGGCTTCTCCTTCGGCGGCACGCCTCCACATCGTGCGCCTCCTTGGGACCCAGCATGCACTCCGCGAGCTCGAGCTGAGCGGGCCGGAAGGCCCCCCCGGAGAGGGTCCCCCGCCCCCTCTCTGAGGGGCTCCGAGGTGAGAGCGTGTCAGTGGCCGGAGGAGCCGGTCGGGGAAGGGCCGGCGCGATGTCGGCCCTGAGTGGAGGCGTCAACCATGCCACCGCACTGCGACTCGATGGACGGGCCGGTGGTCAAGGCGGCCATCCGCGCTCTGGATGAGGGCGATGTGGACCTGATTCTCCCGTACGTGCCCGAGGCGGCGGAAGAGGAGGTGGCGTCGGGCGTTCGAGAAGGCCGCAGCGGTCCGCACCATCCACGCCGAGCACCTGGCGCGGGCCATCCCCAGCTCTCGCCTCAACGTGTATCCGGGCGAGGGACACATGATCATCTTCGACCGCGCCGAGGAGTTCCTGGGCGCGCTTACGGACCTGCGATAGGAGGGAGTGGTGACGATCGCTGCGACGAGGCTAGGAACGGAACCGGTGATCCGGACGTTCGGGCTGACCAAGCATTACGGGCGGACGGTGGCCCTCGCAGATCTGGACCTGGAGATCCCACCGGGAACGGTGTTCGGATACCTCGGTCCCAACGGAGCGGGGAAGACGACCACGATCCGTGTGCTGATGGGCCTCCTGCGGCCCACCCGCGGTCGGGCAGAGATCTTCGGCCTTGATGCCCAACGGGATCGAGGTGCCATCCACCGGCGCGCGGGATACGTGCCCGGTGAGTTCGTGGCCTACCCGGACCTCCTCGCGGAGCAGTACCTTCGCTACGTGGCCAGCCTGCGCGGCGGGGTCGTGTGGTCGGACGTCGAATTGCTGGCCAAACGACTCGACCTCGACTTCACCGGTCGGATCGGCGCCATGTCTCACGGGAACCGTCAGAAGGTCGGTCTGATCCAAGGCTTCATGCACCACCCCGAGCTGCTGATCCTGGACGAGCCGTCGATCGGGCTCGACCCGCTGATGCAGCGGGAGTTCGAATCAATAGTGCGAGAGGCCCATGCCGATGGACGGACCGTGTTTCTGTCCTCTCATTTCCTCCACGAGGTCGAGGAGCTCGCAGATGTGGTTGGGATCCTGCGCCGGGGCCGCATGGTCGTCGTCGAGAGCGTGGCGGCGTTGAAGGCCAAGGCGGTGCGCCGCCTCGATCTCATGTTCACCCGTGCGCCGCCGGTCTCGGAACTTCGGCGAGTCAGAGGCGTGAGCGATATCCAGGTCGAGGGGAGCACGGCTCGAGTGGTCGTTGAGGGATCCATGGAGGAACTGCTGAAGGTCGCAGCACCGCACGGGATCCGCAACGTTGTCACGCACGAGGTCGACCTCGAGGAGATCTTCCTCGGTTACTACGGAGAGGGGAGCTGAAGGCCGGTGTTCCGCAACGTGTTCCTCAAGAGCCTCCGGGATCAGTATCGAGGGCTCATCGGCTGGACGATCGGAGTGATGGTGTTGGTGCTCGTGATGGCCCTGATCTGGCCCTCGGTCCGGGACATGCCGGACATCGACCGGCTTCTGGCGAACTACCCGGAGGCGATGCGTGAGCTGTTCAACGTCGAGGCCATCACGACCGGCCCCGGGTTCATGAACGCCGAGCTCTTTAGCATCATCCTTCCGGCCATGTTCCTGGTGTTCGCCATCGGCCGGGGGGCTCGACTGCTCGCGGGGGAGGAACAGGCTGGCACGCTCGAGGTGCTGCTGACGACGCCGGTTCCCCGAGCCCAGGTCCTTCTGGAGAAGGCCGCAGCCCTGGCCGTCTCGGTCGCCGTCCTGGGGCTGGCCCTGTTCGCGTCCACGGTGGCGTCGGCAGCCCTCGTGGGCATGGACGTCC
The DNA here is from genome assembly GCA_050692915.1 of Actinomycetota bacterium. Classification (GTDB taxonomy): domain Bacteria; phylum Actinomycetota; class UBA4738; order UBA4738; family CALAEC01; genus CALAEC01. The sequence goes on from JBOGVU010000007.1 coordinate 19,554, forward strand.
CGCCGGGGGAGGCGGCGGTCGGCTCCCTGGCGATGGTGCTGCTGGGGCTCGAGCATGGGTGGCTCGCGTTCGCGACCGGCGCCGCCACGGGCCGGCGGGTCCTCTCGATCGGGGTGGCCGGGACCGTCGCCGTGGTCGGCTACGTCCTGTACGTCGTCGGTGCGCTCGTCGAGGCGATGGAGCCCTGGCGGAGCGTGTCGCCGTTCCAGCACGCCCTCAAGGGCGGGCCGATCGGCGGGGGGGTTGGCGCGGGATTCGGCTGGATGGCTGTGGTGGCCATAGTCGTGCTCTTGGCCTGCCTTCCGGTCTTCCACCGGCGCGACGTGCCGGCGTAGATCTCACCTCTCCCCTCCGAAGGGGCTCTACGCGGACGCACGTCGTTCAAGAACCTGCCCACCCAAGTCCATGGCCTGGCCGCACTGCACGGGGGCTATACTGACTCTCCTCGGGGAGGGCTCATGGCGGACCGGCCTCACACTTCCTTCAGGCCCGCTGATCCGATGCTGGCGTTCCTCGAGGCCATGCCGGACGGCATGGTGGCGTCAGACACCGATGGCCGGATCGTCCTGGTCAACGGCCTGCTCGAGAAGCTCTCTGGGTTCCTCGCCGAGGAACTGATCGGCCAACAGGTCGAAGTGCTGGTGCCCGATCGGTACCGCGCCATCCACGGGACCCACCGGGGCGGTTACTACGCGGCGGGGCTCCCCCCACGGGCAATGGGGAGCGGTCTCGAGATCTTCCTTCGGCGGAAGGACGGCAGCGAGGTTCCCGTCGACATCGCCCTGAGCTCGATCCGGCTCGGGGCGAGGACGCTCGTCCTCAGTGCCGGTTCGGGATGCCACGGAGCGAAAGCAGGCAGAGGCCGCCATCCACGAAAGCGAGGAGCGCTTCCGGGCGGTGGCGGAAACGGCCGTGGACGCCATCATCTCCGCGGACAGCGCCGGTGTCGTCACCTACCTCAACCGAGGAGCAGAGGCGATGTTCGGCTACTCGCGGGAGGAGATCAACGGCCGGCCCCTGACCGTTCTCATGCCCGAACGCTTCCAGCAGGCCCACCGCCGCGGCTTCGCCCGCTATCTGGCGAGTCGCGAGCCCCATGTGATCGGGAGGACCCTTGAGCTTGCCGGCGTGCGGAAGGACGGCAGCGAGTTCCCGGTCGAGGTCAGTCTGGCTTCTTGGGGATCCGGGGAGGAGATCTACTTCACCGGCATCCTCCGGGACCTCACCGGACGTCAGCGGGCCCGGGATCAGGTGGAAGCAGCCAACGAGGTTGCGCTAGCCATCCTGGGGAACGAGGAGGTCGACGAGGTTCTGCGCATCATCGCTCGGCGGAGTCGGATGCTGGCGGATGCGTCTGTTGCCACCGTTGTCACCCCGGAGCCCGGCGATGGAGGCTTGATCGTCCGGGTCGTCGAAGGCGAGCACCAGGCAGAGATCGAGGGGACCCGGTTTCCGGTGACCGGGTCGATCTCTGGAGAAGTCATGGCCTCGAGAGAGACCGTCTCGCTCTCCGATCTCTCCTCAGATCCGCGGGTTCACCAGCCCATCGTCCGAAGCGCCTCTGTGGGTGCCGCACTCTTCGTTCCGCTCGCCGTCTCCGATCGCGTGTTCGGGACCCTCCTTGTCGGCCGGCCTCTCGGCGCGCCCTCCTTCACCGCTGAGGAGCGTGCGGTGATCGAGCTCTTCGCCTCGCAGGCGGCCATCGCTCTGGAGCACGCCCGCTTTCAGGAAGAGCTCCACCGCCTCGCCGTCCTCGAGGACCGGGAGCGGATCGGCCGGGAGCTGCACGACGGCGCTATCCAGGCGCTGTTCGCCACGGGCATGAAGCTCCAATCGCTCATGACGATGGGAGATGGCGAGGTCAACAAGCGGGTCGAGGAGGGCGTGGCTGAGATCGATCGCGTCATCCGAGACCTGAGGGACTACATCTTCGGCCTCCGGCCGGGCGTCGCTCGGCGCCGCGGCACCGCAGAAGCGCTCAACGAGCTCGCCAAGGAGCTCGAGGACAGTTACGGCGTGACCGCCGTGCTCGATGTCGACGCGGAGGTGGCCGAGACGGTGGAGCGCACGGATGAGCTGGTGCAGCTGGTCCATGAGGCGCTCTCCAATGTGGGTCGTCACGCTCGGGCAAAGACCTGCCGATTGCTGCTGGGCCGGGCCGGCGAAGGCGTGATCCTCGAGATCGACGACGACGCCGAGGGCTTCGACCCCGATCGAGCGTTTGGCACCGGCCAGGGGCTACCGAACTTGCGGGAACGGGCGGAGGCTCTCGGGGCCAGGCTGGAGATCGATTCGGGTCGCGGTAGGGGAACGACGGTCCGAGTGATACTTCCCGGCTGAGCGGCTGCGCTGGTCGGGTCGAAGCCTCGTCCGCCATCACCTCTGGCCGGACCGCTCGCCTCATCGGCCCCGTCGCCCACTCAGCCGGATCGAGCCGAACGCGATGGCCACCAGCAACAGCCCGCCGATCAGCAGCACCACCGGCATCCCGATCGTGTCCCCGAAGTAGACCCAGAGCGCCCTGAACGAGTACGCGTACAGACCGACGGCCCCGACCGCGAGCAGGGCCGGGCTCCGGAGCCACGTGGACGCCCCAAGCAGGCCGCCGGCGAGCACGCTCCCCAGGAGGAGCGGCACGCCTTCACCCATGTCCGCCGCGAACAGGAACGTCGGGGCCCACAAGATGAATGCGCCGCCGAGTAGGTCGGCCACGGCCGTCGGCCGCACCGCTCCGGTCCGACCGGCGACGATCCATCCCGCTCCGAGCCCGCCAAGGGCGGGCGCCAGCCAGGCCACGTCCGGCTCGTTGGCGAAGCCGTGGGTGAGGGCCATGGGGAACCCCACCACGACCGCCACCGTGGGGATGAACAGCCCGATCTGGGTGGTGGCTTGCGGCGACAATCTGGCCAGGACCCCGGCCCACACCGCCGCTCCGGCCCCCACCCAGAACAGGGACCAGTCGCCGGCGAGCTCGTCTGGCATGAGCAGCTCGGACATGAATCCCGCGATGCCTCCGGTGGAGAGGAGCCACAGCACGCCCCCGAACCTTCGGACGTCCCGGTCCGTCCGTCGAGCGGTGAACCACCCCCCAGCCGCCAGCGCCACCGCGACGAGGGCCGGCGTGGCCACCCGGGCCGCGTACGGGAGATCCTCGTAGAGCCGCCAGTAGATCGTGGCCAATCCGGCCAGGGCCAGGGCGGTTCCCATGTACAGCAGGGCCTGAATGATCGGAGGGACCCTCTTCGGCCCACCCTCGCCCCCGGCCCCCTCGAACTCCCGGATCGCTGCGGCTTGTTCCGGGGTGATGAGCCCTTCTTTGGTCCACTCCCCGACGCGGCGGAGGATCTGGGACTCCGATGGCTTCCCCGGCAGACGCTCGGCTGGCTCGAGATCTGTGTTCCGTGCCATCGTTCGCCACCTCCTTGCTCCACTCTGAGCCCTTCCGAGACCTCTCTCCGGTGCCAACTGGCCCGCCAGTCCAAGGACCCCCGGCCCCCCTGGCCGGGCACCGGAGCCCGGTGGCCTGGCGCTGCCCATTCGGGCTGCCGGACGATTGGCTCGAGGGGATCTCCCTCCGATGGTCCCGGGATGGCGGTCCATCCGGCCCATCCAGGAGTAGATCGGAGCGACGAGACTTCGAGCCATGGAGCTGAAGGTCGATCGCGCCGTGTACCTGGTCGAGGAAGCGACCAAGACGTACCGGTACCCTCGGAGGAACCCGGAGTGGATGCTTCTCGATCCAAGGGAGAATGAGCGAAACAAGCGCCATCTGGAGTGGTACACGCGGGTGTTCCCTGACGGGCGGCGGAAGGTGTTCAGGTACCGCCCGCCGTACACGACGAGGAAGGCCGCTCCCTGACTCCTTTCGGCCGCGTCTGCCTGGGTCCGGCCCGGCCCGTGGACCCAAGGCCACTCAGTAGCGGAGGATGGCGGCGATGCCGGTTCCGCCTGGGATCCGATCGAGAGGGATGGCGTACACGGTCCCGCCCCGGAGGATGGTCCAGACCGCGGCCAGGTCGAGGAGGTCCTGGTCACCAGACCGGGGTTCCTCGTGCACCGTGATCCGGCTGGTGGCGGTGTGGAGCGTTCCCCATCGCTGCTGGCCGAGCGGCACGAACAGGATGTCGACCCGGCCCTGGTCGGCGGCGGTCACCGACTCCTCGAGGTTCCCGGAGGCCATCCCGGTCCCGGCCAGCTCCCGGTACCGGGCCGTGGCCTCCTGGAGGCCCCGGCGGAAGAGCGGCTCGACCACGCTCCAGGCCCGCCGGTGGAGCTCCTCGGGGCGGAGCTGCTCGGGGTTCCCCGAGATTCCCTCCTCGACCACGGCTGGGTAGCGGGACACCTGCCGGTACATGTCCCGCACGTAGTCCACACCGGCCAGGACCATGGGTGCCTGCTGGTCGCGGAGGATCTCGACCAGGCCAGAGTCGACCAGCTTCAGGTAGCGCAGGATCCTCTCCTTGTCGATCTCCCCACCGATGCCGTGGCCGTGGAAGACGGCAGCGGTCCCTCCCTCCCGGCCGGTCATGTGGAACAACCGCTCCTTCTGCGGGTCGTCGAACCGCAAGGCCTCCCGGAGGCTCCGGGGGACCTCCTCGAGGTCGACCTCATGGACCGCCTGGCGGGTTCCCTCCAGGAGCCTGATCTCGTTCTGGCTGAGGGCCAGGACGAAGAAGCGCCCGTCGCCAACCAGCAGGGGGAGGATCGGCTTGACGTGGAATCGGTCGGCCACCACCGTGAGCTCCGGGAACTCCAGAGGAAGCCGGTAGGGGCGCCACCAGCCTGAGGCCAGGAACAGGGCGAGCCCATCCGACTGGTGCTGCCAGAACTGGCGCTCGTGGACGAGGGCCGCGGCGGGGGCTAGGAGGTCCCGAGCGACGGGCCCCCGGAGCCCTCGCTCGACCAGCCGAGGCTCGGCCTCGGCCAGCAGGTTTTTCAGGCGAACGGGATCCTGCTCGGTGTCCGGCCCCATCCGGTGGGTGGGGAGGAACACCGAGACGCACGGTCCCTCACGCGGCGCGGTGAGGAGCTCGACGTCCCTCCGGCGGAACTGGTCGGCCATCCTCGGGTCCTTCCGCTCTCAGGGGGCCTCATTCACCGGCACCGGCGCGCCAGGAGAGTGAGCAGGTCGTGTCGAGACAGGATGCCCACCGGGATACCGTCATCGACCACGGGCACGTGGTGCAGATCGTGGTCCATCATCCTGATCACGACATCGGAGATGGGCTCGTCCTCGGCCGCAGTGATCACCTGGCGGGTCATGACCTCCTCGACCGGCCGGGACCGGATCTCTTCGTAGGCCTCCTCCGCCCCCTCCATCCGTACCCGGTCGCCCACGATCCCGGTGACCCGGGCCGAGAGGCGGAGCGGTGCCCGGATCCCGGTGAGGTCGGACTCCGTGGCGATCCCGGCGATGCGGCCCAGGCGGTCCACCACCGGGAGGCACCCGATGTTCCGCTCGTACATGATCCGGGCGGCTTGCTCCACCGAGGTGTCCTCTTGAACGAAGACGACCGGGCGAGTCATCACGTGCCCCACCTTCGTGCACAGGGCCCGGCGCAGCGCTCGATCCTCGAGGAGGGAACGTCCCGCACGCCTCCCCAACAGGTCGCGGCCCAAGCGAGGAATACCGCTCCCGCGACAACCACCCATACCGGCCACGCGTCCATGATCATCGACCTCCTCTTCCCTGAGTGTGGACCGAGGAAGATGCGGGGCCAGGGGGCAGCCGGCCCTGTCTCATCGGGACCTTCGGGCCCGCCTATCCGGCGGTGGCCCAGACCGCCGCCAGACTACCGGCGTAGGCCAGTAGCAGGAGCAGGGCATCGGGCTCGAGACGGCTGATCCGGGTCTCCTCCCCGTGAACGATGGCCGCCAGCGCCACGGCCATCAGTCCCATGGCGGCCACGCCGGCCACCACCTGGGCCGGATGGGCTCCGGACAGGATCGGGCCCTTCGTGTACACCAGGTCGGCCCCCAGGAGCATGATGAGATTGACGGCGTTGCTCCCGAACAGGTTCCCCACGGCCAGGTCATAGGAGCCGATCCGCACGGCGCCGAGGGAGGTCACGAGCTCGGGGAGCGAGGTGGCCACGGCTAGCAAGGTCACCCCGGCGAAGGTCTCGGCCAGGCCGATATCCCTGGCGATGCGCTCCGCGGACAGGGTCACGAGCGGACCGGAGGCCAGGACGGCCAGCGAAGCCACGGCGAAGCGGGCCGCTGCCTGGCGGACCGCCCCTGAGGGGTGGGTGACCACGCCGATCTCGGTCGGTTGGGGGAACGGGCCGGTGGGAACTCTGGCCGGGGCGGGTTGGGGGGAGCGGCGGATCCAGCCCAGGGCGGCGACGTAGCCGACTGCCACGAGCACCGTGTCGAAGCCGACCCATCCGAACGTGAACCCCTCCGGCGTGGCCGCGCCGACCGTGGCCAGGCCGGTGAGGGCGATGGCCACGGATGCCACACGGGCCTGGCCGAGTTCGACCAGGGTCCACACGCGATGGCGGCGATGGACCAGGTCGATGACGGCCAAGACGGCCATGTTGCCCATGCTGCTTCCGAACACCCCGCCCACGGCGAGGTCGGGCGCCCCCGTGGCCGCGGCGCTGATCACCGTCACCGCTTCTGGGAGGGAGGTCGCGGCCGCCATGAGGAGCATCCCCACCAGAAGCCCCCCGAGGCGCGTCCGGGTGGCGATCTCGTCTCCGGCCCGAGCCAGCGCGATCCCCGCCCGGACCAACACCGCCGTCGCCGCGAGGAAGAGAAGGGCCCACTGGACGAGGCTCACCGGTTCCAAGGGTGTGCGGCTCGGCCCATGGCACTTCCCCTACGGCTTGTAGCTCAGGACCCGACCCCACAGGCTCTTGGTGCCCCAGATCCCCTGACGGAGGCATTCCAGCTGAACGATCTGGCTGTGATCGACGAACAGGTTCACCTGGGGCCCGTAGTTCTTCACGTACCAGGCGAACACATCCGGGTCAGCGGCCTCGAACATCACATTCTCCAGCCCGAGCTCGGCCGCGATCATGCCGATCACGTCGGTCCTCCAGGTCCGAACGCTCTCGGTGATCCCCTCGGACTCGATCATGATCATGGGCACGCCGAGCTCCAGGCACCTGGTGGCCAGACGGATCAGCGAGCTGACGTCCCGGGTCCCCTCGGCCTCCAGCTCCTCCGGCGCGGTCGCCCCGCCGGCCCCGAACTGGATCCCCACCTCTGGCTTGGCCTTGAAGCCGGCCTTGTGGACGTGCTCCACCAGGCGGACGAAGTCGTCGGGAGGCATGGTGATGAACCCGTTCGAGACCTCCACGATGTCGAACCCGAGCTCCCGGCACTCGGCCAGGTACCGGTCCACGGCCTCGGTGCCCTGGGTCAGCACGTACTCGATGAACCCGCCCGTGGAGACCAGCACGTCGTGGTCGTGGCAGAGGTCGATGATCGCCTTGACCGCCCCTCGGGGCATCAGGGTGAACGACCCTCCGGCGAACTTCAGCGCGTCCACGTAGAACGCCATCGTCTCGAGGACGTCTTCGAGGTAGCGCGGCCCCATGGGCGTGTAGTAGGGTCCCCGGATCTCCGTGACCCCGGTCGCTCGAGGCTTCTGGGATCGGGCGTTCCTCCGCAGGAACGGGAACCCTCGCTCGTCACTGGTCATGACTGATGCTCCTCTCCACATTCCCTGTGGCCCTGGCCCGGTCGCCGGCCAGCGCCAGGAGCGAAGTCAGATCCGACACCCGGGCCGATTCCAGCTCGCGGACCGTCTCCACGATCTCTCTCCGAAGGCCGGCCTCGGCGTACGGCTCGCTGAGCCGGTCGAACTTCGCCACGACGGTCTCCCACCGCATCGGCCGGGTGTGGAACCCCTCGTAGTCTGTCTTGTCGGCCTCCAGCGTGCGACCGTCGCGAAGTCGCACCGCCAGCCTGCAGGCGTGCTGGTCCGGGAACCGCTCGCTGAGCCGGTCGTCGGGCCGGACCGTCACCCGGCGGAGGAGGGACTGGGCGTCGCCGCCGGCGATGCGCTCGGGGGCGTACTGCTCCGGGAGGACCTGCCCGTCCAGGACGGCCACCGCCAGCAGGTAGGGGAGGGAATGGTCGGCCTCTTCCTTGGTGCGGACGGTGACCTTGGCCCCCTCCTCACCCCCTCCGATGATGTCGTAGGCGACGTCGAAGATGTCGAGCTCGATCGTCTCGATGTCCTCGCCGGCGAAGCCATGCCGCTCCCGCAGCTCCAGCAGGCCCTCGAGGGCCGACTGGGAGTGGATCTCCGCGTTGTACCGCTTGAGGATGGTCCGGGTGACCCGTTCCAGATCCTCCCGGGCCCAGTCGATGTCGAACGGTCCGGAGACGCTCTCCATGAACCCCTTGTTCCCTTCGAACACCTCGCCCGGGCCGGTGACGCCCCCCATCGCCAGGAATGTGGAGTGGAGCGCGTCGAACCCGGTGTGCGGCGCGGCCAGGCCCTTCCAGTTCGAGAGGGCCCCCGTCCGGGTGACCCGGAGGTCGATGCCGGTGGTGCCGGCGATGGCGATGGCATTGGTCGCCGTCTCCGCGTCCAGGCCCAGGGCTTTGGCCGCACCGGCGGCGGCGGCGAAGGCCATCTGGGTGGTGTGATCGAACCCCCGGGCCCGGACCGGGGCTTCGTCGGAGAGCCGGCACTGCACCTGGTAGGAGACGGCGAGGGCGGCCAGAAGGTCCCGACCGGTCGCTCCCGCGTACTCGGCCGCGGCCAGGACCGCCCCCAGGTTGTCGCTGGGGTGGCAGGTCTCACCGGGAGCCAGGTAGGAGTCGTTGAAGTCCAGGTATCGGACCAGGGCCCCGTTGTAGAGGGCGGCCCGATCCGGGCTGGTGCGTCCACCTCCGATCTGTGTGCACACCGGGTGCCCCCCGAACTCCTCGACCCGAGCACGGATGGCCCGGACCGGAGGGCCGGCCTGGGCTCCGATGGCACAGCCGAGGGCGTCGAGCACCCGCACCTTCAGCGCCCGGCGAGCCTCTTCCGACAGCTCCTCCCAGGAGGCTCGCCGAGCGAACCGAGCCAGGTCGCGGGCGACGGTCATCGGTCGACCGGGCCTGGTCGCAGGTTCCTCACCGATTTCCACTCGTCGCGAGGATCTCCGCCCGCCAGGCGCGCATGTTCTCGACGTTGGAGCGTGCCTCGGCGCCCTCCGCGCAGGTCTCCGGATCGTCGCAGTAGGCGTTGCCCTCGCCGGTGAAGAAGTTGAACCGACACTGGTCGCAGTAGACGTTCAGCTCCGCCGGGAGGTACGGGCAGTCATAGTAATGACATCCCTTCTGGCCCCCGTCGGTGGCGAAGTCGTACCCGCAACCGGGACAGCTCCGAAAGTCCAGCCAGCTCACGTGTCTCGCCTCCTTCCTCCGTTTGGACCCGCCACCTGGGCAGGTGGGGGCATCCCCTCCACGATTGCCTCGGCCAGTCTGTCCACGAACCCCTTCACGCTCGACTCGGCGATCCTGTGCAGGAGTGCCCGATCCAGAGCCTGGCCGAGCTGTCCGAGGGGTGGGTGATACGAGCCCCGGAAGGCCAGGTGGCACCGGTCGGGGCCCATGGCCGCGAGGGTAAGGTCGGCTTCCATCCGGGGGAACAAGCTGGGGGTCCCGGTCGCCTCCCAGAGCAGGGGGATGGTGACCTGGCCCCCACTGTCGAGCGGGGTCCCCAACTCGAGGCGGACCGTCTTCGCCAACCCCCCGCCGCTCAGGCGGGCCCTGATCTCCTCCCCCTGCCGGTAGGCCACCGCCGCCGCCTCCGGGAGGTCCTCCACGGTGGCCAGCAGGGCCCGCCTCGCCACCTCGAACGGGGCCCGAGCCAGGGGAACGAAGTAGTAGACGAACATGGGGATATCGTGAGGCCTTCCTGGCCGGGGCCCCAGGGCCGAAGGACCCTGGTGGGAGGGGTCCAGTGGAACGCGCGGCAAGGCGAGCGCCCGTGAACCGAATGCTCACGGGCGCTCCGTTCGGTCGGCTAGGCGGCCTTGACCTTCTTCCGCTTCTCGGTCCGAACCGGGATCGACTTCCCGGTGGGAGCTTCCACCGCGGCCGCGCCTCGGACCATCACCTCGAGCACGCCGTCCCGGTAGTCGGCTTTGATGTCGGCCTCCTTGGTCCCCTCGGGGACGGGGACGTGCCGGTCGAAGGCCCCGTAGCTGGCCTCGGCCCGGTAGAAGTCCTTCTCCTTCACTTCCTCGGTCCGCTTGCGCTCTCCCCGGATGATCAGCTCCCCCTTGGCCAGGGTGACCTCGACGTCCTTGTCGGGATCGATCCCGGGCAGCTCCGCCTTCACCACCAGGTCTCCGTCCCGGACGAAGACGTCGGTGGAAGGGATGAAGGGCCGGCGAAGGCCGGCCGGAAGAGCGGGAAACGTGACCCAGCTCCGGGCTCCGAGGAAGGTCCGGAAGAGGTCGTCCAAGCGCCGCTCCAGGGCCCGCATCTCGTCCCACATGTCCAGCATCATGTCTCACCTCCTCTCTGCCGCCGACGCTACCGCCGCCCCTCCCCCCGCCCTAGGGGCGAAGGGCCCACCGGAACCGGGACCCGCGCCCCCTCGAGGGGACGGGGTCCCGGCCGGGCAGATCACGCTAGGGGAGGGACGGGCCAGGCGGCGGACTCCTCGTCATCCACCTCGAAACCCAGCTCGCTCTCGACCGCCACCACGCCGTCGATTCGCTGAACCAGGTCCACGGTGAGGGCGATCTCGCTCCGCTTCGTCACCCGGCCTTCCAGTCGGACCACCCCGTTCCGGACCGACACCTGGACGGCATCCGGATCGATCCTCAGGGGGAGGGCCAGCGCGTCCTGGGCCTCGGCGCGGATCTCCTCGTCGGACCGGAGGTACACCTTGATCAGGTCGGCCCGGCTGACGATCCCTACCAGCCGACCACGGTCGTCGACCACCGGCAGCCGTTTCACGCCTCGCCCGTGCATGGTCCGCGCGGCCTCGGACAGCGGGGTCGTGGCAGCGACCGTGATCGCCGGGGCGGTCATGAGCTCCCCGGCGAGCTTCGCCGCCGCCTTGGCCCGCTCCCGGCGGCGCCGTCGGCGCTCGAAGACCGGGGGGATCTCCGCGGCCAGCCCCTCCTCCTTCAGCATCAGGTCCGCCTCGGAGACAATCCCCTCCACCCCATCATCGGGACCGAGGACCGGGAGCGCGCTCACGCCTCGGGCGCGCATGAGCCACGCGACATCCTTGAAAGGATCCGATTCCCGGACCGCCACGACGTCGCGGGTCATCACATCGGCCACGGTTCGTCGCACGTCGATCACCCTCTCGAATCGGATCGGGTCCACGCTCGTGCCGGCGGGACGGGCCCCCGGACCGTGGGGCCGAACGAGCGGACGTCCCGGTCCTCGCGCCGGTGGGTAAGCTCATCGACGACGCCCACCACCCCGTCAACGCGGTCCACCAGGTCCACCAGGATGTCCTTGGTGCTCCGGAGGTCCACCTGGCCGGTCAGCCGAACGATCCCCCGCTCCACCTCGACGTGGATGGGGAGCGGATCGAGCCACATCGTTCCCACGATGACCTCGTCCACGACCTCCCTGCGGATGTCCTCGTCGCTCCTCAGGAACGGCTCCAGCAGGTCCCCCCTGCTGACGACCCCGACGATCCGCCCGTCGTCATCGACCACGGGGAGCCGCTTCACCCCCGCCCGCAGCAGCCGGACCACGGCCTCCCGGACCGGGGTCTGGGGCCCCACCGTGACGACCTCCCGGGTCATCAGGTCCCGGGCCCGGAGGTCGGGGGCCACCCGCTCGATCTCGGCCAGCCGCTTCCGATCGATGAACCATTCCAGGAACCGGCTCCGCCGCTTCGGCTCCCGCTCCTTCTCGCTCCACAGGAGGTCGGCCTCGGTGACGATGCCCACGAGCCTTCGGTCCTCGTCCACGATCGGGATCCCGCTGATCCGGTGCTCGGACATGAGCCTGGTCAGCTCCTTGAACGGGGTCTCTGGGGACGCCGTCACCACCTCGGGGGTCATCACGCTCTCCACCTTGAGCTTCCTCATGACTGGATCACCTTCCCTCCGTCTCCTAGTCGGGACCCATCCGAGGGCGCGGCGTTTCCTCCTCCTGCCCGCGGTAGCGGCGGGCCATTGCCCGGATCACGTCGTCCCTCGCCAGGATGCCGACCGGCCGCCCCGTGTCGTCCACGACCGAGAGCCGGTTCACGCCCGATCGCTCCATGACCTCCACGGCCCGGACCAGGGGCCAGTCGCTCGAAACCAACATCGGCGGCCGGCTCATGACCTCGTCGACCGTCACGTCCCGCAGTCGCCCCTCGAACCGCAGAAACGGCCCCGAGGCGAGGGCCGGCGCTATCCCCGCACGAGCGGCGAGATCGCGGAGCGTGATGACCCCGACCACCCGTCCGTCTCGGATCACCGGGGCGCCGCTCACCCCCCGCCGCTCCAGGTCCCGGGCGGTCGTCTGGCAATCCGTCGAGGCTTCGACGGTGACCACCGAGGCCGTCATGGCCTCGCCGACGGTGCCCAGGACCCGCGTGAGGCTCTCGCTGTTCTGGCCCACCGGTTCCTGTTGAAGCTGACGGCTGTGCATCCGGACTCTCCCTTCTCGAGACCAGCATGCCGGGCTGCGGGGAGCGGGGGGAAGGGCAAAGGTCCCGGTACCGGTGGGTCGTCCGGACCGTCAAGCCAACCTCGGCCCCCGCTGGCCTCGTGACGACCGAGGGGGGTGACGTGATGCGGAGTCGAGGGACCGTCGAGTCCCGGCCAAGGGTGGTTGGCGGCATCGTCGCGCTCGTGACGGTGGGGGCGGCGGTCGCGGTGGCGTGCGCGCGGGCTCCCCAAGAACCGCCCCGGGCCGGCCCCCCACCCGAGAGCCCGACGCCCACGGTGGCCCTTCCGATGACCAAGGTCACGATCTACTACCTCATCGACTTCGGGGGCCGGATGTGGCTGGCACCGGAGCGCCACGAGGTCGCAGAGCAGCCTCGGACCTGTCGGGCGGCCCTGGAGGAGTTCGTCCGGGGAGAGCCCCAGGACCCCGATCACCTCACCCCGATCCCGGCCGCCGCCCGGATCCTCGATCTGACCATCACGGACGGCCTGACCACCGTGGATTGGAGCGCCGAGGTCCTGGAGGCCACGACGGGGAGCGAGGGAGAGGCCCTGGGGATCCAGTCGATCGTGTGGACCCTCACCGAGTTCCTGACCGTGGACCGGGTGCGCTTCACCGTCGAAGGCAAGGTGGAGGGGACGGCCTCCAACGGTCGGCCCATCCAGGACTGGTGGGGCCACGTGGGACTGCACGAACAGCCGTTCGGTCGAGCGAAGGCGATCGAGGTTCTCGAGCCGATCACGGTGTGGAGCCCGGCCGACGGCGCCGCCGTGGGGCAAACGTTCCGAGTCGTCGGCGAGGCTTCGACGTTCGAGGCCAACGTCCCGATCCGGATCTTCGACGCCGGGGGGGCGCTGGTCCAGACCGAGGTGGCCACGGCCACCGAGGGCGGTCCGGGGCGGGGCACCTTCGACATCCAGATCACGATCGAGAGCCTTCCCCCCTCACCGGAGACGTGGCGCCTGGAGGCCTACGAGGTGAACCAGGAGACGGGAGCGGACTTCTTCGTAGAGAGCCGGCGGATCGAGGTCGAGGCCGCCACCGCGTGAGGGCCGGGATCAGGCTGGACGAACCTTTCTCCGCGGGCTCTCCTCTTCCGCGCTTCGCAGGACGAGCCACTGCTCCGCGATCCTTCGGTCGACGCTCATCAGCCTGGTGTGGCCTCCGGGCGTGCCCGCGTTGCCCTCCCAGCGGACCAGGACGGTGGGGTCCTCCCCGGTGATCTCCACGTTGAGGGGATGCATGCGCAGCAGGGGAGTCCTCCCCAGATACGACAGGATGGCCTCCCGGCCCGCGTACGTAACCCCACCCACGTGCAGGTGTGACTTCGGAGCGTAGAGTTCAGACGCTTCCGCCGGGTCACCGGCCTCCATCCGGTCCACCCAGTCCCGCGCCACGACCATCCCCGCGAGACCCACCTCGACGGGACCGGGACCCGCCGTAACCTCCGGAGCCTCGGGCACACTCAGTCCAGAGGGCACGATCTCCCTCCCCTCGTACGCGTCAGTCACCGCCCTGGTGAGCTCGTCTCGCCGGACGGGCCATCCGATCGTCCGCACGCCGCTCTCCGCATACGGGCGAACCACCTGGGCGTAAGGGCCGAAGGCCACGACGGGCTTCCCCAGCCCCGTGTAGTAGCTCACCAGCTCCTCACAGGCGGTTCCCTCTCCGGCGACCTCGCTGTCGAGATCGAGGTCGAGAACCACCACATCGGCCGCCTCCGCCAGCGGGCAGGGGCCGCCCTGGCCCCCCGCGCACCGGTACCGGGGGGCTCGTGGGCCGGGGCAGAACAGCACTTCCGCCCCCGTGCCAGCCAGCCACCGTCGAAGGAGCTCGCGATCCTCGCGGTCGGGCTCCACCACGAGGACCAGCGGTGCCCCCCACGTGTCGTCCTTCCTTGCGCCCACCGGTCCCACCTCCTCGCCCTCATCCTCCGCCGCCTCCCAGGCCTTGAGGAGGGACCATCGGCCCGCCCCTGGAGAGCCGTCTGGCTCCACAGGCCCATCTGGCATCCCGACACGGGGCCGAGGCGAAGGCCCCACGAGACAGGGTCGTCCGGCCGTTCCGGGTCAGACGACTGCGCCTTCAGGAGCGGGAACCAGCGGCGCCCTGTTGGCAGGAAGCAGGAGGATGGGGACGCTGCTTCGCTCAAGGACCTCCCGCACCACGGCCGCATGTCCGGGAGAGAGGTCCTGGGACCATCCGAGCGTGATGAGGTCCGCGTCGGTGGTCGCTGCCAGACCGAGGATCTCCGGGGCAGGCACCCCGACCCGGACCTCGACCCTGGCCAACTCCTGCGCAGAGGCGCAGTACCGGGCCAGGAACTCCCGGGTCCACGCGTCGGTCTCGTACAAACCGTGGTCCTCGAAGAGGGGGAGCGAGGCTTCGTCGTGGACGTGGGCGACGATGACCTCGCACCCGCATTCGCACGCCCGTTGGAGCGTGTCCTCCAGGGCCGCGCCGGCCTCGAGCGAGCACTCCAGCGGGAAGAGGAGACGCCGCGGGGCGAACGGCAGGGCGACCTCCGGGGGGACCACCACGACCGCCTTGTTGAGCGACGTGATCACCTCCAGTGCGGTGTGCCCCGCCGGACGGCGGCCTGCCCGGGTCCCGCGGGCTCCGACCACCTCGGCGACGACCTCCTCGGCCTGTCCGGCAGACACTAGGGCCTTCGCCACGGGTCCCGGGGCGGTGCGCAGGTTGATGCCGTACCTCTGGGCGGCGGTCCGCGCGATCGTGTCGCCATCTTCGGTCACGTGGAGGGCCTCGACGGTGGCGTCGAGCACGGGGCCCAAACCGATCGCCGTCCCCAGTACCGGTCTCGCCGCCGGCCCGTTGTCGAGCGCAGCGATGATCTTCCGCATATCGCTCACTCCTCTCATCCACGGTCGGTGCGCCGGAAGGTTCGTGCCCCCCGGCCCACCGACACCACTTCTGACTGTCCGTACAGACTCACCTCGATCGGACGGTCGCTCTCGACCGTGAAGATGCCTGCTCGAAGGCCTGCCCGGACACGAGCCCCACGGAACCGCACCGTGACCTCCAGGGCACTCCAGCCGGGCAGCGGCTCGGCCGCTGGGTCGGCCCGCAGGACGACGCCGGAAGGTCGGAGCCCCATGACTCCCATCGCCAGCGCCTGCCACAGGCTGCCCATGGCCCCGAGGTGCAGGCCCCCGGCGGTCGTTCCGGTTAGATCGTCGAGGTCGATCCGGGCGGTCAGCCTGAGGGCCTCCAGCGCCTCGGCCGGCCGACCTGCCCGGGCGAACAGCGCGGCATGGATCCCCGGTGAGAGGGAGCTCCCGTGGGCCGTCCGCGGCTCGTAGAAGTCGAGGTTCGGCCGGAGCGAGCCGGGAGCGACCTCATCGGGCACCAGGTGATGGAGCATCAGCGCGTCGGCCTGCTTCACGACCTGAGAGGCACCGACCCGGTCGCGGCCGAGCAACAGGTCGGCGTCGATCGGTCGCCTCGGGGCAACCTCGGCGATGACCAGGGGCTCCAGGTCGAAGAACCCCTCGAACTGCTCGTACAGCCCGGTGGAGGGATCGAAGCCGTCCACCAGGGCATCGGCCAGCTCCTCCCAGCCTCGGCGCTCCTCCGGCGTTACGCTTAACTCAGGGCCGACACGGCTGGCCGCCCGGCGGAGGTTCCAGCGGGCCATGACGTTGGTGAAGGCGTTGTCGTCGACGGGGCCGTGGTACTCATCCGGTCCCATCACTCCCCGGATGTGGGCCCGCCCTCCGTCCTCGACCTCGATCCTGGAGGCCCAGTAGCGGGCGGTCTCGAGGAGCAGGACCCGTCCCGGTCCCTCGGCGAACTCGGCGTCTCCGCTCCAGTCCTCGTAGCAGGCCGCCGCCCAAGCCACGTCGGCCACGACATGCTCCTCCAGCTCGCCGGTGAGGATCGAGAGCGGACGTCCGAAGGGATCGGTCTCCGCCGATGGAGTGACATCGGACCCGGTCGCCGCCGACTCCCACGGGAACCGCGCCCCTCGCCGGCCGCCGCGCTTCGCCTCCCTCAGGGCGGGACCGAGTCGCCTCAGCCGGTACTTGAGCATGGCCCGGGCCGCGGTTGGGTGGGTAGCCGCCAGGAAGGGGAGCACGAACACATCCGCGTCCCAGAACACGTGGCCTCGGTAGGCCGGGCCGGTCAGGCCACGGGCCCCCACGGCCGCCTCACCGCTCTCGGCCACCGACCCCATCAGGTGGTGGAGGGCGACCCGAGCAGCGCGCTGGAGCTCCGGATCCCCGGTGATGGTGACGTCCGAATCCTCCCAGCGGCGGACCCAGGCCCGTCGGTGCTCCCTGAGCAGGCGCTCGAACCCCGGCCGCCGCGATGCTCGGAGCGATCGGATCGCGTCGTCCGCTGACGGTGCCTCGGCCGGGCTCGTCTCGAACGCAACCAATCGGTCCAGCGTGGCCATCCCCTGGTCAACGGTCCGGGCCTGCGTTCCGGCGGCGGCCACCCCGCCCAAGGGGGCTCGGTCCTGGGCCCACCAGATGCGGTCGCTCGTGCCCGTGCGGCTGGAGTCCCCAGCCGCCAGAGGAGAGCCATCCGCGGGGAGGACTTCGGCCGATCCCCGAGCCCTGAGGACCGTGACCCCCGGGCGGGCCATCGACGAGAAACTCACCGTGTGGATCGAGCCCGCGGCCGTGTGGATGTCCTGCCTGAGCATGCCGGTGCGGAGGTCCAGCGTTCGGCGCACGTCGTCCCTCGGCGTCAGCGCTCCGGGCAGGAGGTTCCAGCGGGGGCAGGGGAGCAGGGCGGACGAGGGTCCGTCACCTTCGTAGACACCGGTCGTCAGCACCATGGGTGCGGCCGCCGGGTGGGACAGGGCTGGGTTCCCTCGGGTGCCGACGCGTCCATCGGCCAGGGTGAGGAGGGCCTCGTGGGCTCGTTCGAGCTCGGGGTCAACCCCCCGGACGCTGATCAGCCAGCCCGGGTCGTCGTCGACCTCGGGCACATCCGTGTCCCGCCGTCGGAGCTGGTCCTCGAGCAGCCCGAGGAACGCCTCCGGGCCACCTCCCAGCCGGATGACGGAGGGAGGGACCCCTCCTGGTTCCACCCCGACCGAGACCGCGGTGGCCCGTTCGGCTCCCGGGATCAGCATCAGCGAGTCGCTCCCGGGCAGACCCACTACCGGGCCCATCTCGTCGCCGGCGATCAGGACCAAGCCGGGGCCGATCCCCTCACGGCGGAGGTCGTCCAGAATCCAACGGGCGGCGTCGGACTTGTCCGTCAACCCCACCTCGACGTGCTTCACGTCACTGGTCACCCGAGCCCCGGCAAGGCCGGCGTCGCCGGAAGCACCTTCGACCACCCGGACGACCTCGGGAAGCTGAGTGAACCCCGCCCGGCGGACGCGGTCATGAACCGCCTCGAGGAGCTCCGCGATCCGGGCCTTGGGGGGTTCGGCCCACTCGGGGTCGGGGATCAGGTCGATCTTCCGCCGGTTCAGGCGCTCCGCGACGACCCGGGTAGCCAGCCCACGGTCTCCGAGTCGCCGCACCGCCAGGTGGGCCGCCCGGGTGAGCGCGGCCTCCTCGGCCGGCGTGGCCACCCGTCGGTGGACCTGTCGAAGTCCGGCGGCGTCCACACGGAAGACCTCCGAGCCCCGGTTGGCCAGCAGGTGCAGGCGCCCCGGCCCGTGCGGCCTGGCCCTGAGCTGGCGGTCCACGTTGGCTGCGTTGGTGCCGCTGACGATGGCGATGTCCGCACCCTTGGCACACAGCTGCTCGATGAGCACCCGGAGGCGGGCGGCGTCGGCGGCGCGATCAGGGATGGCCGTTCCGTCCCAGTCAAAGACCAGGGCCTCGAACCTCCGGTGAAGGGCGACGGAGGGCCGCTCCGCTTCCATGGTTGTCGCGCCGTGTGGACCGCCTCGGACGCTCATCGAGCCGTGTCCTGTCCCGCACGGCGGGAAGCCCCCGCCTCGATCCCCATCCGGTCCCGATCCGGCGCACCCTCGGCGCGCAGCGCACCGCCCCGATGACCCGCCGCGTGCTGGCCAACGATGACCGATCCGAACGAGCCAGAATCAGGGTGCGATTCGCCGTCGGCACCGACTGCCTCGAGTTCGTCAGGAGCGGTCGGTCCGTTCAGGATGGCGGCCAGGGAGGTCGCCACCTCGGCGTCGACGGCCGCGGCCGCTCGCACAAGGCGAGCGACCACGGTCGCCTCCCGCATCAGGAGCCCCTCATCTCCAGCCCGCCAGGCATCGAGCGCCTCGCTGAGCTGAGGATCACGGCGCATCTCGTCCTCGGTGAAGGTCTCGACCCCGCCCGGAAGGCCACCGACCGATTCATCGGCCCACTCCGCGATGACGTATGGGGTCCCTGGGCGGATCCCCCGAGTGCGCTGAACCACGTAGAGGTGGCCGCCCTTCGCTCCTCGGTCCGGGGGTCGACCGTTCGAATCCGGCATCTCGGTCACTCCTCCGCATCCGGGAGGGCCGGGGCGGGAGGAAGGTCCGCCCTGGCTGTCCCACTGCCCTCAATGGTTGCTGGTGTGCCGCTTCAGGCTCAGGGCCGGACGACCCGCCCCGCGGAGGACTGACGGGCTCATCGTGGCGCGGCGGGCACCCGAGGCGATGGTCGCCCCTGGAAGGGGACCAATGCCTCATGTCTCGGCCCCGGCCTGGTGGGACGGTGGTACCAGACATCGGAAGGGGTGATGACGGTGACGCAGCGCCAGAGGGAGGAGAGCCTGGAAGCCTTGGAGGAGCGCATCGAGAGGGGGTGGGCACGGGAGGACGAGGACCAGGAGGTAGCGCTCGAGGAGCTGATCGAGGCCTTGGTCCGGGCCGAGCGGACCACGGACCCTCCGGCACCGGAGGAGCGCCGGAGTGACGAGTTCACCTGCTCCTGGTGCCGCCTGATCCGCTCCCGGACGTGCCTGGCCGACGATGCCCGGATGATCTGCGAAGACTGCGCCGCCGAGGAGCGCCGGGGCCCGAGGCCGACGGTCCGGCACCGCCCGAGGGTCGAGACGCCATGCCCGGCGTGCGGCTCGGTCGTCATGGTTCCAGAGCGAGACGATGTTGCCTGTGGGTTCTTCTGCCCCCAGTGCGGAGCCCACATCATGCGGCGCGGTGGCCACCTGCACCTGGTGTGGGACCATCGGTACCGTCCGGACCATCTGGCGGTCCGCCAAGAGCCAAGCCGCGAGGACCGAAGGTGATCCGCTGAAGTGTCGGGCCTGCGGAAGGAGGGAGGCGTCATGGACTGCAGGGAGCGACTTCGGTCGTATCTGTGGGAGAACGGGGTCGCCTACGAGGAGCACGAACACCCGAAGGCGTTCACGGCCCAGGAGGTGGCCGCCGCCGAGCACGTCCCCGGAAGGATGCTGGCCAAGCCGGTGATGGTGCTGGCCGATGGCCGCCTGGTGATGCTGGTGGTCGAGGCCCCGGACCGAGTGGATCTGGACCGCGCCCAGGAGGCGCTCGGAGCGGCGGATGTACGCCTGGCCCAGGAACCGGAATTCGCGGCGGCGTTCCCCGACTGCGAGCCAGGGGCCATGCCGCCGTTCGGGAACCTCTACGATGTCCCCGTGTATGTCGACCGGGCCGTGACCGGGAACGACCAGATCGTGTTCCAAGCGGGAACCCATACCCGGACCATGAGCGTCCGGTACGCCGATTTCGAGCGGCTGGTCAACCCTACGGTCGCCGAGTTCGCCCGAGGCGTCGGCGCGGCCCACGCCCAGTAGATCGACCTGGTCACGCGGTGGCCTTTGCCTCCGGGGGGAGGTGGAGGAGTTCGCGGTCGTCCTCGGCCAGGAGGGCCAGGGGGATCAGGATGGGTGCGCCGCTCCTGGGGCTGGGGAACACCGCCAGTCGGACCGTCATCCGACCCCCTTCGTGCCCGCAGATCCAGTGAGCGATGTGGCGACCTTCCTTGGTCTCGTAGGCGGGCGCGGTCAGCTCGGCCAGGAGCCCCAGGTACCCTCCCTGGCGGGAGCGAAGGTCCTCGGGTGCATGGCCCGGCCACACGGTGACCGCGATGAACCAGTCGGGAAGCTGCCGCGTGACGCTCCTGGGAGGATCGGAGGGGCTGACCTTGGCGAGGCTGGCCTGGATCGCGCTCACAGCGAACGCCAGACGATCCCCGGTCAGCAGCTGCTCGAGCCGCTCGACCAGCTCCACGGGCCCTCCGCGTCGGCCGATCAAGTCAGTCAGACGGCGGGCACGCTGACGGAGAACGGCCTCGACCTCGATGGCCGCGGGCCGCAGCTGGGGGTCCTCCGTCGTAATCATGGTCTCCTCCTCTCCTGGAATGGTCGAACATCCGTGGGCGAACCCTACGAGGAGACCCGCGCTCGGGGAGGGGCCGAACGGCCCTCGAGCGGCGGGACCCTGGTCGGTCACTGCTCAGGAGCCGTCAGGTCTGCAGCGTCGCGGGCGGAGCGCAGGTACTCGATGCAGGCGCCGAGCGTGGACATCCTCGGATAGTCCCGCTCGGGGATATTCACCCCGGTCTCCTCCGCCAGGCCCGTGACGAAGTTGAGGAAGTCCATCGAGTCGAGATCGAGCTGCTCCTGGAACGGGACGTCTGACTCGAGGGTCTCCAGGTCGATCTCCGGGGCGATCTCTCCCAGCACCCGCAGGATCGTGGCCCTGATCTCGTCGTCGTTCATAGCTCCTCCGGTCGCTGGAGCAGTCGGTCGACGGCCAGCAGGAACCGCCCGCCGACGCGGCCGTCGCTGGCCCGGTGGTCGGCCGAGAGGGTGGACGTGACGACGGGCCGGACACCAACCGCGCCGTCGACCGCCCGGGGCCGGTCGGCGATTCGACCGAAGCCGACCAGGGCGACCTGCGGGGGGTAGATCACGCCGTAGACGATCTCCGGGCCCTGCTCGCCGAGGTTCGTCACCGTGATGGTGGGGTCGGCCATCTCGGCGCGGCGGAGGCGGCCGCTCCGGGCCCGGCCGACCAGATCACGGAGCTCCTCCATCACCGTGTCCACGTCTTTCCGGTCGGCGTCGCGGATGGCCGGCGCCAGCAACCCGCCGCCCCGGACGGCGATGGCCACGCCCAGGTGCACGGCCTCGCCGGGCTGGAACGCATCGCCGGTCCAGAACCCGTTCACATCGGGCACCTCCCGGCATGCGAGAGCCACGGCCCGCAGCATGAGCGCGGCCGGGAGCAGCCGCCGCACCACGGGCCGCCGCTCGTTCTCGGCTTCCAGCCAGGCCATCGCCCGCGAGAGATCGATCTCCTGGCTGAGGTAGTAGTGGGGGATCTCCCGCTTGGAGCGAGCCATGAGCGTCCCGATCGCCTTGCGCATCGTCGCCAGGCGCTCGCCCGCGACCGCAGCCCCGGAGGGAGCCGGCTCCGGCCCGGCGGCTGGCGCTTCCGGGATGGAGGCGGTCGCCGCCCGCTCCACGTCCTCTCCGCTGATGACCCCCTCCGGTCCCCTCCCGACGACGGTGTGGAGGTCCACCCCCAGCTCCAACGCTCGCCTCTTCGCCCTGGGAGAGGCCTTCGGATGGCTCGTCACCGCACCACGTGCCGCCGCCGCCGTCCGGACGTCCTCCCGGGTGATCGCCCCATCCGGGCCCGTCCCCTCCACGGCGGCCAGGTCAACGCCGAGCTCCCTCGCCAGATGGCGGAGCACCGGCGAGGGGGGGGGTGGGCGAAGGCTTGGCGGGCCGCGCCTCCGGAGCCGGCGGGGGTTCGGCCCGGGGGACCCCTGGGCGAGGCGCCGAGCTGACCTCGACGACCTCGGGAGCCTCGTCCCGGATCCTGGCCAGGACCGTGCCCACGGGGACCCGCTCTCCCTCGGGCACCAGGATCTCCTCGACGGTCCCGCTATCGAACACCTCGACCTCGATGTCCGCCTTGTCCGTGGCCACCACGGCCACGAAGTCCCCCCTGGTCACCCGGTCACCGGCCTTGACCAGCCATTGGGCCACGGTGCCGGCGTCCATGTCGGCACCGAGCGAGGGCATACGGAACTCAGCCACCGGACCCCACCGTCCGCTTGGCGGCCGAAACGATCCCTTCCACCTGGGGCAGGGCGGCGTCCTCGAGGTGCTTGGGGTAGGGCATGGGCACCTCGGCGCTGCACACCCGCTCGATCGGAGCGTCCAGGTCGTAGAAGCACTCCTCGACGATTCGGGCCGCGACCTCGGCCGAGATGCTCCCGCTCCGCCAACCCTCGTCCACGATGACGGCTCGGTGGGTCTTCGACACCGAGGCCACGAACGCGCCGGTGTCTAAGGGACGGAGGGACCGGAGGTCGAGGACCTCGGCATCGATCCCCTCGCCGGCCAGTCGCTCCGCCGCCTCGAGGGTCTTCCCCAGGGTCCCCCCGTAGGTGATCAGGCTGACGTGTGTCCCCGGCCGGCGGACCGAGGCCCGAGCGATGTCCACCGGCCCGGCATCCTCGGCCAGCCCTCCCTCCACGTTGTACAGGCCGCCGTGCTCGAAGATGAGCACGGGGTCCGGATCCTGCAGCGCCGTCCACAGCATCCCCCGGGCGTCCTCCAGGGTGGCCGGCGTCAGCACCTTGATGCCCGGGATGTGCGCGTACCACCCCTCCAGGCTGTGGGAGTGCTGGGCGGCGAGCTGCCGCCCTGCCCCCGTGGTCATCCGGATCACCAGGGGCACGTGGAACTGACCCCCGGACATGTGGAGGATCGTGGCGGCGTTGTTCACGATCTGGTCCAGGGCCAGGAGGCTGAAGTTCACGGTCATGATCTCCACGATGGGCCGCATCCCCCCGAGGGCCGCCCCGATCCCCGCTCCCACGAAGGCAGACTCGGACAGCGGCGTGTCCCGGATCCGCTCCGGACCGAACTCCTCCAACAGCCCCTTGCTCACCCCGAAGCAGCCCCCGTACCGCCCCACGTCCTCGCCCATGAGGAAGACCCGCTCGTCGCGCCGCATGGCGTCCCGGATGGCCTCCCGCACGGCCTCCCGGTACGTCATCCGGACGCGGACCGCGGAGCTCACGCGCCTCTCCCCTCGCTCCGAGACCGGGGCTCGCTGTACACGAAGCGGGTCAGGTCCTCCACCGGCTCCAGGGTCCCGGCCTCGGCGAACTCCACCGCCCCGGTGATCTCCTCGGCCACCTCCCGCTCGATGCGGTTCAGGTCGTCGTCGGTGAGCGATCCTCGCTCCTTCAGCATGTTCGTGAGGGACAGGATGGGATCGCGCTTCTTCCACTCCTCGACCTCCTCCTTGGTGCGGTACAGCTCGGGGTCGTACATGGAGTGCGCCCGGAACCGGTAGGTCCGGAACTCCAGGAAGTGAGGGCCGCCCCCCGCCCGCACCGCCGTGGCCGCCCGTCGCGTGGCGTCCTCCACGGCGAGGACGTCCATGCCATCCACGGACCACGCCGGGAGCCCGTAGCTGGTGGCCTTCAATGCCAGGTCGGTCTCGGACTCCGTCCTGGCCAGGGCGCTGCCCATGGCGTAGAGGTTGTTCTCGCACAGGAACAACACCGGGAGTCGCCACAGGGCGGCCAGGTTGAGGGACTCGTGGAACTCGCCCTCGGCCACCGCGCCCTCCCCGAAGAAGCAGGCCGTGACCGCCTCCCGGCCCCGCGTCTGGTCGGCCAGGGCGATCCCCACCGCCAGCGGCAGCCCGCCCCCGACGATGGCGTTCCCGCCGCCGAAGTGGGTGGCCTTGTCGAAGAGGTGCATGGAGCCTCCCCGACCCCGGCTGCACCCCTCCACCTTCCCGAACATCTCCGCCACGATCGAGTCGGCCGGGATCCCCCGGGCCAGGGCGTGGCCGTGCTCCCGGTAGGTGGCCACCACGGCGTCCTCCGCCTCCAGGGCCTCCATGGCCCCCACGGCCACCGCTTCCTCGCCGATGTACAGGTGGAGGAAGCCGCGGATCTTGGCGGCCTGGTACAGCTCGGCGCACGTCTCCTCGAACCGGCGGATCCGGATCATCTGCCGGAGGAGGTGGACGTCGTGCTCCTCGGGCGCCGACGACTTCTGATCCGCCTCGGCGGAGGCATGCCGACCCGTGGTCGTCCCGGACATCACGCCCCCTCCAGGGTCGAGAGGTCTCCCTCGGGGAGTCCCAGCTCGCGGGCCTTGAGCAGCCGGCGCATGATCTTCCCGCTGCGGGTCCTGGGGAGCGTCTCGCTGAACGCGATCTCCTTGGGGGCCACCGCCGCGCCGAGGCGCGTGCGTCCGAACCCGATCAGCTCCCGCCTGAGATCCTCGCCGGGCCGGTAGCCGGGGCGGAGCGTCACGAAGGCCTTGACCACCTGGCCGACCACGGGATCGGGCTTCCCGATCACCCCGGCCTCGGCCACGGCCGGGTGCTCCATGAGGGCGCTCTCGACCTCGAACGGCCCGATGAGGTGGCCCGCCGACTTGATGACGTCGTCGGCCCGGCCCACGAACCAGAAGTAGCCCTCCTCGTCGCGCCGGGCCAGGTCGCCGGTGAGGTACCAGCCGCCCGCGAACCGGCTGCGGTAGCGTCCCTCCTCGTTCAGGTAGGCCCGGAACATCGAGGGCCACCCGGGCCGGATGCCCAGCTCGCCCTCCATGCCGGAGCCTTCCTCGACCGCCCGCCCGTTCTCGATGACGATCCGACCCCGGTCG
Source organism: Actinomycetota bacterium (assembly GCA_050692915.1). GTDB lineage: Bacteria > Actinomycetota > UBA4738 > UBA4738 > CALAEC01 > CALAEC01. The sequence continues at coordinate 44,703 of JBOGVU010000007.1, forward strand.
TCCCGGCGGAGGATCGCCACGTCGATGCCCGGGAGGGGGCGGCCCATGGATCCGGGCTTGATGTCCATCGACGCGAAGTTGGCGATCAGGATGCCGCCGGTCTCGGTCTGCCACCAGTTGTCGTGGATGGGTAGCCCGAAGGCCTCCTGTCCCCACACCACGGCCTCGGGGTTGAGCGGCTCGCCGACGCTGGCGATGAACCGGAGGCGCCTCAGGTCGTAGCCCCTGGCGGCCTCCGCTCCCAGCTTCATGAGCATGCGCACGGCCGTGGGGGCCGTGTACCACACCGTGACCCCTTCGTCCTGCAGGATCCGGTACCACCGTTCGGGATCGAACTCGGCCTCGTCCACGATGCTGGTCACGCCGTTGGTCAGGGGGGAGATGATCCCGTAGGACGTTCCGGTGACCCATCCGGGGTCGGCGGTGCACCAAAACACGTCGGTGGGATGGAGGTCCAGCGCCAGTCGACCGGTGATGTGGTGAGCCACGACCGCCTCGTGGACATGGACGGCCCCCTTCGGGGTTCCCGTGGTGCCGCTGGTGAAGTGGAGGAGGGCCACGTCCTCGGGGTCGGTGGGCAGGATCGTGAAGCGATGGTCGGCTTCGCCGAGGACCTTGTGGAAGTCGAGGGTGTCCGGCGTCTGGGTGACCTCGCCCTCGGGTCCGACCAGGAGGACGTGCTCCAGGTGGTGGAGCGCCGGTCGCAGCGCGGCCACCTTCCGCTCGTAGAGCGCCTCCGTGGTCACGAGGACCCGGGCCTGGCCCAGGGCCATCCGCTGACGGATGGGCTCCGGGCCGAACGCCGAGAACAGCGGGGACAGGAGGCTTCGGTTCTTGAGCGTGCCGAGCGCCGTCACGTAGAGCTCGGGGATCCGCCCGGTGAGCACGAACACGGCGTCGCCCTCTCCCACCCCCAGGCCCACCAGCGCGTTGGCGAACCGGCCGCTCAGCTCCGACAGGTCCGCGAAGGTGAGATCGCGGCGCTCACCCCGCCTGCCCAGCCACCGGATGGCCAGGTGCTTCCGCCTGGGGCCGGTGACGTGGCGATCCACGGCCTCGTGGGCGATATTGAGGCCTCGTCCGTTCGGCAAGCCCCGCAGCATCGCTCGGGCCTGTTCCCACGAGAACGCGGCGCGATCGGCGCCGTAGTCGCGGAGGTTCGGAGCCGTCCCCAAGCCGATCTGCGATTTCCTGATCGTCTCCCAGTCCACGACGCCTCCAGGGTCCGACCGAAGCATCTTCGAGGGGGTGCGATGGGGAGAGGGCCGTTGGTCCCGGGGCCTAGGGGCCGTGCGGCGCCGTGCTCGAAAATGGAATCCGCAGGAGCCTCGGTTCCGGCCTTTCGGCGGTTCCTCCGCTCCTGGGGATCCGGGTTCCCGGGAGGTTCGGTCTCCGCCGTTCGGACGGTGCCTCCCTTCCTGGGAACCGACCAGACCCTACCGCAACCGCGGCCCACCGGTGAGTGCCGATGCGCCCCAGGGTGGTAGGACCTTCGACCCTGGCGCGGGTGGTGAGCCTGCATGGGAGAGGCCTCGCCCCTCCTGACGACCGTCGGGGATGGGGCCCTTCGGCCCTCTGTCCCGTGCTTCGGGGACCGTAATGTGGGGCCGGTGGCACATTATGGGTGAGGCCGACGAGGTGGACGGAGGAGGTGTGCGATGCGAGTCAAGGACATCATGGCCACTCCGGTGGTCACGGTGACCCCGAACCAAGCACTGAAGGAGGTCGCCGCCCTCTTGGTGGAGCGAGGCATCAGCGCCGTTCCGGTGGTCGATCAGAACGACCAGCTCGTGGGGATCGTCTCCGAGCGTGATCTCATTCCCCTGGAGACCACTCCGGAGCCTCGCAGCCGGATCCTTCCGGTGAAGGGGCGCCGACACGTGCCGACCACGGTGGCCGAGGTCATGACCCCCGACGTCGTCACCCTCCCGGAGTCGGCGGACGCGGCCGAGGCGGCCCGCCTGATGCTCGATCGAGGCGTGAAGCGCATCCCCATCGTGAAGGGTCCTCGGGTGGTCGGCATCGTGAGCCGGAGGGACCTGCTGCGGGTTCTCGCCCGCACCGACCGGGAGATCCGGGCGGAGATCGAGGAGCTGCTCGACGACGAGATCCTCATGCTGGGGCGGTTCCGGGCCCAGGTGGCCAACGGGGTGGTGACGCTGTCCGGGCCGGCCGACGAGCGGAGCCGGCGCCTGGCCGAGGTCCTGGCCAGGAGCGTTCCGGGAGTCCTGGCCGTGCGGTTCGACTAGCGAACCGTGTGGGCGTAACCTCCGACGGAGTCCGATGTCGGCCATCGCCGTCACGCCTCGGTCGACTTCGCGGTCCCGGAACGGGCCGAGCGTGTCCGGAGTGACCGCTTGTGGGCCGCGTCCACCAGCAGGAGGACGGGGGCGGAGGCGACCGCGACCGCCCAGCCCGCGACCGGGGGAGGGGCATGGGTAAGGATCGCGGCCACCGCCGGGATGAACAAGAAGCCCGCGGTGATGGCCAGCTCGATCGACGCGCCCGTCACCAGGAGCCGATTGGTGAACCATCCCAGGCGTCCCGGCCACACCGTGGTGCTCCGGCAGGCGAAGGCGTTGGCGGTCTGGGCGATGACCACGGTAGCGAAGGCCGCTCCCGAGGCGGACAGGAGCGCGGAGCCGGTGGGGAAGGCCTGGCCTGGGCGCCACCCGGACGCCACCAGGGAGACGATGAACGCGGCCATGGTCATGGTTGCCTCCACGGGCCCCAGCACGCCGAACACACGAGCGGCAACGGTCCGGTCGAGGAAGCGGCCTCTGGCCGGAGGTCGGTCCAGGACGTGGCGCTCGGCCGGCTCCGCCCCGAGGGCGACGGCGGAGAGGGTGTCGGTCCCGATGTCAAGCGCCAGGATCTGAAGGACGCCGATGGCCAGGGGGAACCGTCCTCCCGAGAGGGCCCACACCAGGAACGGAGTGAGCTCGGCCACGTTGTCGGTGAGGTGGTAGGTGAGGAACCGGCGGACGTTGGCATAGATGGCCCGGCCCTGTTCGATGGCCGCCACGATCGTGCCGAACTCGTCGTTGAGCAGGACCAGGTCGGCCGCCTCCCGGGCCACGTCGGTCCCGGACCGGCCCATGGCCACCCCGATGTCCGCCTCGTGGAGGGCGGGGCCGTCGTTGACCCCGTCGCCGGTCATGGCCACCACGTGGCCGCGGGCCCGAAGGGCCCGGGCGATCCGGAGCTTGTCCTCGGGGTCCACCCGGCCGACCACGATGCCGTCCCGGTCGATGAGGGCGCCGAGCGCCTCATCCTCAGCGGGCAAGTCCTCACCGGTGATCACCACCTCGTCCTCGCCCAGGAGACCCACCTCCCGGGCGATGGCCCGCGCCGTGCCTGGGTGATCTCCGGTGACCATGGCCACTTTCACGCCGGCCCGCCGGCACGCCGCCAGGGCCTCGGCAGCGCCCGGGCGGGGCGGATCCTCCAGGCCGACCAGGCCCAGCAGCCGGAGCCCGACCTCGGCGTCCTCGGCCGAGGCCGGGATGCGGATGCGGCCAGCCCCTAGGGCGCGGGCTGCCACCGCCAGAACCCGGAGGCCCCTGGCGGTCATGCCCTCCAGCACAGCGGCGGCCTCAGCCACGGCTCCGCATCTGGGGAGGACGGCGTCGGGGGCCCCTTTCACCAGCACCCGGTCACCGGCCACCACCGACATCCGGCGCCGCCGGGGGTCGAATGGGAACCGGCGACGGTCCGGCGAGGCTGCCCTGTCCTTGCCGACGTCGAGACCGACTCGCCGGGCCAGCGCGTCGAGCGCCGCCTCCATGGGATCCCCTTGGGCCACCCACCGGCCGTCCCGAAGGGCCACGTGTCCGCTCGAGCACCGTGCGGCGGCCAGGGCCAGCTCCCGCACGTCGGGCAGGACGGCCGCGTGTTCGGCCTCGATGTCGCCGGTGGGCTCGTAGCCGGCTCCCCTGATCCGGACGCGCCCCTCCGGGGTCCAGGCCTCCACCACCGCCATCTCGTTCATGGTCAGCGTGCCGGTCTTGTCGGTGCACACGAACGTGGTGGAGCCCAGGGTCTCCACCGACTCCAGACGCCGGACCAGCGCGTGTCGGGACGCCATCCGCTGGGCCCCGATGGCCAGCGACAGCGTGACGGTGGGAAGGAGTGCTTCGGGGACCAGGGCCACGGTGACACCGATGGCGAACACGAACCCCTCGCTCGGTGGGGTCCCCAGGGCCAGCGCCAGGCCGAAGAAGACCACCCCGACCCCCACCGCGATGGCCGCGATGGTCCGGACCACTCGGCGGAGCTCGAGGGCCAGGGGTGGCCGCGGCCGAGGTCCCGCCTGGGCGAGCCGGGCGATGCCGGCCAGCCGAGTCCGGGCCCCCGTGGCGGTGACGAGGGCCAAGCCCTCCCCCTCGGTGAGGAAGGTCCCCGCGTGCAGGGTCCCCCCCGACCCCACCGGCCTGGGGACGCTCTCACCGGTGAGCGTCGAGGTATCCAGTGACAGGGAGTGGGCCTCGACGGCTTGAAGGTCGGCGGAGATCCGGTCTCCGGCGCGAAGGACGACCAGGTCCCCCTCCACGAGGAGGGCGGCGTCGAGGTCCACCTGATGCCCGTCTCGGATCACCGTGGCCCGGCGTGGCAGGAGGTCCCGGAGCCGCTCCGCGGCCCGCTCCGCCCGGTACTCCTGGACGAACGCGAACACGGCGTTCACCACCACCACGGCGAAGATGGCCACGCCCAGCTCGGGGAGCCGGGCCACGAAGGCGAGGGCTCCCGCCGCCCAGAGCATCAGCGCGAAGAAGTGCACCAGTTGGCCGAGGAGCTGGCGCCAGGCCGAGGGTCCCCGCGGGACGGGGAGGGCGTTGGGCCCGTCCCGCCGGAGCCGCGCCCCGGCCTCGGCCACGGTCAGCCCTCGGGGGTCCCGCCGCCGCGCATCGACGGGGGCTCCGGCGATTCGCTGGGTTGGCATCTCCCTCAGGTTGGCTTCAGCGCGGTTGGAGGAGACGGGCCGTTCGTCCCGCTGGCGCCGCGACGTTCGGCCCATGTTGCCCGGGGGCATCGGGCACACAGTAAGACGACAAGCGATCGGGAGGAGCGTGTCATGAAGGTCAGAGACATCATGACCACGCCGGCGATCACGGTGCGCCCCGAAACGGCGCTGAAGCGGGTCGCGGAAACGATGCTCCGGCACGCCATCAGCATCGTCCCCGTGGTGGACGAGGCCGGAGGGCTGCGGGGGATCCTGTCGGAGGCCGATCTCCTCCGTATGCAGACCACACCCGGGGAGGGCGAGATCCTTTTCACGCCGCCCCGTGAGGGAGCCGTGCCCGGCACCGCCGGAGCCGTCATGACCCGCGACGTCGTGGCGACGGGAGAGGAGGCCGAGGTCTCCGATCTCCTTCGCGTCATGGTCGAACGAGGCATCAAGGGCGTTCCGGTCATCTCCAGCGGGGAGGTGACGGGAGTCGTCGGTCGCCGCGACATCCTGCGGCTCCTGGCACGGACCGACGCCGAGATCCACCAGGACGTGTCGGGCGTGCTGGATCGAGTAGGTGAGGAGCCGTTCAGCATCGACGTCACCGAAGGCGTGGTTACCGTGAACCGTTGGATGAGCTCCGGCGGGAGGCGGCGCGTCGAACAGCTGATCAAGACCGTTCCGGGCGCCCTGGCAGTGGTGTTCAAGGAGTAGGGGCCTTCCGGCCCCCCGGCCGCAGGACCTTGGCCTCAGGGCCGCGGCGGACCGAGGCGCGACGATGACCTCGCGGAAGGAATGGGTGCCCGCGAAGGGAGGGATCGCGATGCGAACCGCATCGGCGACGCACCGACCGAGCTGAAGCGCGAACTCGGCACCGGGATGTCCATTGCGCTGGTGATCGGCAACATGGTGGGGTCCGGGGTGTTCCTCCTTCCGGCCTCGCTGGCCGGCGTGGTGCTGATCTCCGGGTCTGGGTCGCTGCTGGCATGGGTCCTCGGCGGCCTGGTGGCCATGCTCCTGGCCCTGGTGTTCGCCAACCTGGGGCGGGCGTACCCGAAGACCGGGGGGCCGTACGCGTACTCGCGGCGGGCCTTCGGCGACTTCGTCGGGTTCCAGATGGCGTGGGGCTACTGGATCGCTGCCTGGGTCGGCAACGCGGCCATCACGGTGGCCTTCGTCGGCTACCTGTCGGTGTTCTGGCCGGAGCTGGCCACGAACAACCTGTTGGCCGCGCTGGTGGGCATCGCGGTGATCTGGCTCCTCACCGCGGTGAACGTGGCAGGCGTCCGCCAGGGAGGGATCGTGCAGGTAGTGACCACGATCCTGAAGTTCATCCCCCTGGCGATCATCGGGATCGTCGGGCTGTTCTTCATGGAGGGCGCCAACTTCACCCCGGTGGCTCCGAACGGATGGGGCTTCGGTGAGGGCGTGTTCGGCGGCGTCACCGCCGCCGCGGCCCTGACGCTGTGGGCCTTCATCGGGCTGGAGTCGGCCACGGTCCCGGCCGAGGAGGTCAAGGACCCCGAGCGGACCATCCCCCGGGCCAGCATCCTGGGGACCGGGGTGACCACGATCGTCTACATCCTGGCGACCGTGGCCATCGTCGGCATCATCCCAGCGGCCCGGCTGGCCGAGTCGGCCAGTCCGTTCGCCGCCGCGGCCGGAGAGATCTTCGGCGGTAGCTGGGGCAAGATCGTCGCGGTGGTGGCCCTGGCCTCGACGTTCGGGGCGCTGAACGGGTGGATCCTGATCCAGGGCCGCATCCCGATGGCCGCGGCTCGCGATGGTGTGTTCCCGAAGGTGTTCGGGAACCTCACCCGCCGGGGTCGTACCCCGTGGGTCGGCCTGGTTGTGTCATCGGCCCTGATCACCGGCCTCATGCTGCTGAACTACACGAAGGGGCTGGTCGAGCAGTTCACGTTCATCATCTACCTGGCCACCCTGACCACCCTGATCCCGTACGCGTTCTCGGCAGCAGCGCAGGTGTACCTGCTGTTCACCGACCGGGAGCGGTTCGAGGGACGGCGGCTGGCCCGGGACGCCATGGTGGCGCTCGTGGCGTTCGCCTTCTCCTTCTGGGCGATCTACGGGGCGGGGATGGAGTACATCGGGCAGGGATACCTGCTGCTCCTGGCGGGGATCCCCGTCTACCTGTTCCTGAAGTGGCGTCAGTCGCGGGAGGCGCCGCGGCTGGTGCTGCGGGCCGAGGCGATCGAGCCGCTGCCGGAGCGGCGGCCGGCCGCCGCAGGCACTGCTCCGCGCTTGTCGCCGGAGTGAAAGGGGGAAACACGGTCTCCCGCGCCGTCGCGGCGGCGCGGGGGACCGCTCCCGTGGGCCGATCGGAGACGAGGGGAGGAGGCACGGCGATGGCCAAGAGAGTGCTGATCATGGGGGCCGCCGGCCGCGACTTCCACAACTTCAACACGGTGTACCGAGGCGACGCCGAGGTCGAAGTGGTGGCCTTCACCGCCACCCAGATCCCCGGGATCGAGAACAGGACCTATCCGCCGCGGCTGGCTGGGCCCGGCTACCCGGCCGGGATCCCCATCTACCCGGAGGAGGAGCTAACCCGGCTGATCCGGGAGCTGTCCGTGGAAGACGTCGTTTTTGCCTATTCCGACGTCTCCCACGAGTACGTGATGCACCGAGGAAGTCAGGCGCTGGCGGCGGGGGCTAACTTCGTCCTCCTCGGCCCGGACGCCACCATGCTCCACGCCCACGTTCCGGTGGTGGCGGTGTGCGCGGTTCGGACGGGCGCCGGCAAGAGCCAGACCACCCGGAGGGCCGCCCACATACTCCGGGAGGCCGGCCACCGGCCGGTGGTGGTCCGCCATCCCATGCCCTACGGGGACCTGGTCGCCCAACGGGTCCAGCGGTTCGCCTCCCGGGAGGACCTGGACGCCGCCGGAGTGACGGTGGAGGAGCGGGAGGAATACGAGCACCACATCGCTTCGGGAACGGTCGTCTTCGCCGGGGTCGACTACCGGGCCATCCTGGACCGGGCCCAGGAGGAGGCCGATGTCCTCCTGTGGGACGGGGGGAACAACGACCTGCCGTTCTTCCGGCCCACGGTCCACATCGTGGTCACCGACCCGCTGCGGGCCGGACACGAGACTACGTATCACCCCGGCGAGGCCAACCTGCGCATGGCCGATGTGGTGGTGATCAACAAGGTGGACGCGGCCTCGGCCGAGCAGATCCAGAGAGTGGAGGCCTCCGTGCGGGAGCTCAATCCCGGGGCCATGGTGATCAAGGCCGAGAGCCCGGTCACCGTGGACCGACCCGAGGACATCCGGGGAAAGCGGGCCCTGGTGATCGAGGACGGTCCGACCCTGACCCACGGGGAGATGAAGTTCGGGGCCGGGGTGGTGGCGGCACAGCGAGAGGGGGCGGCCGAGATCGTCGACCCCCGACCGTTCGTGACCGGGAGCTTGACGGCGGTGTTCGAGCAGTACGACGTGGGGCCTGTCCTGCCGGCGGAGGGGTACTCGCCTCAGCAGCTCGCGGAGATGGAGGCCACCATCACCGCGGCCGACGCCGACGTGGTGGTGATCGCCACCCCCATCGACCTCCGGCACCTGATCCGCATCACCAAGCCGGCTGTCCGGGTGAGCTACGGGCTTCGCGAGGTCGAGGGGTCACCGACCGTGGCCGACGCGCTGGCCGCGCTGCTGCGGGCTCCGGTGCCCGGCTAGGGGAGGTGGCAGCGGTGGTCAGGTGTCCGGTGTGCCGGGAGGCCCGGGTGCTGATCGTCCTGGACACCGAACGGCGGGCTCGGTGCCTCCGGTGCGGGGCCCGGTGGGTCCAGGAGGGGAGCTTCCAGAGGGCCATCCGGGCGAACCACCCGTCGGTGGGAACGCTCACCCGAGGGGAGGCACCTCAGCCGGGTCGCGTCCCCACGCCCGCGGGGAGGGGGAAGGAAGAAGGGCAACCTGCGCCGGGCCATTGAGATGCAGGATGAGATGAGGTTCGACCGAGAGGGAGGTGGAACCATGACCAGGCACGCGCACGGGGCGGTCGTGCACGACCACGACCACGCCCACATGGTCCACTACCAGCGCCACGGGACCGACTGGGAGCACATGTCGGCGACCCACGGGCACGAGCACAACCACCCGGCCGTGGAGCACGACCACGAGCCCCACGAGACCCCGGAGAGAGAGCACCTGCGCGAGGCCCACATCCACGACCACGCCCACTCCACCACCGACTGAGAGGTGGGGGATGGCTCCGGCCGAGGTGAGGGCGCCGGCTCTGTCGGGCCTGGAGCTGGTAGAGGAGACCCCGGTCCGGTGGCGGATCGCGCCCCGGGGAGGGATGCGGGTGCCGGGGATCGTGTTCGCCTCCGAGACCCTTCTCCCCCAGGTCGCCTCCGAGCAGGTCCTTGAGCAGGTTGCCAACGTGGCAACCCTCCCCGGGATCGTGGAGGCCTCCTACGCCATGCCGGACGTTCATTGGGGCTACGGCTTCCCGATCGGTGGAGTCGCGGCCACGGACGTGGATCGGGGCGGGGTGGTCTCTCCCGGGGGCGTAGGGTTCGACATCTCCTGCGGGGTCCGACTCTTGGTTGCCCCGATGACGGTCGAGGAGCTGGAATCCTATCTTCCGGCGCTCATGGACGCCCTCGACCGGGGGATCCCTAGGGGCATGGGCAGAGGCGGTGTCTGGACCCTCCAGAGCGAGGATGAGCTCAAGGCCATCCTGGCTGGAGGCTCTCGGTACGCGGTGGATCGGGGGCACGGGGTGCCCCGGGACGTGGACCGGTGCGAGGACCGCGGAGCGGTTTCCGACGCGGACCCTGAAGGCGTGAGCCAGCGGGCGCGGGCTCGGGGCCTGCGGCAGGTGGGAAGCCTAGGATCCGGCAACCACTTCCTGGAGGTCCAGGTGGTGGATGAGGTGTACGACGATCGGCTGGCCGGGGCTTTCGGTCTGGAGCCGGGTCGGGTGTGCGTGATGATCCATTCCGGCTCTCGGGGGCTGGGCCATCAGATCTGCTCGGATCACGTCCGGGTGATGCAGACCGCCATGCCCCGGTACGGGATCGCGGTCCCCGATCGCCAGCTCGCCTGCGTTCCGGCGCGGTCGCCTGAGGGACGCGCCTACCTGGGGGCCATGGCGGCAGCGGCGAACTACGGGAGGGCCAATCGCCAGCTCCTGGCCGAGGGGGCACGGAACGCCTTCGCCGCGGTGACCGGGAGCCGGAACCTGGACCTCCTCTACGACGTGTCGCACAACCTCGCGAAGATGGAGCGACACGCCCTCGAGGGAGAGACCCGGCTCCTGTGTGTGCATCGTAAGGGAGCCACTCGGGCCCTTCCGCCCGGCCATCCCGACCTGCCGGAGGAGCTCCGAGCGACGGGCCAGCCGGTGCTGATCCCCGGCTCCATGGGGACGGCCTCCTATGTGATGGTCGGGGTGGAGGGCGGGGAGGCGTTCGGCTCCACCGCCCATGGGGCCGGGCGGGCGATGAGCCGTCACGCGGCCTTGCGGAGGACCACCGGGCAGAGGCTCCGCGAGGAGCTCGAGGCCGCTGGCATCGCCGTGCGGCCGAGGTCCAGCCGTGGGCTGGCCGAGGAGGCCCCGTTCGCCTACAAGGACGTGGACGAGGTCGTGGTCACGTGCGAGCGGGCCCGCCTGGGGCGTCGGGTCGCCAGGCTCCGGCCGATCGGCGTGGTGAAGGGATGAATGAAGGAGGCTGAGATGAGCGGCAAGGTTGGTGACTGGATCGTGGTGGAGTCGGTGCACGTGGGAGGGGAGCCTCGAAAGGGCCAGATCCTGGAGGTCCTTCACGGCGAGTCCGACCATCCCTCCTACCGGGTCCGGTGGCTCGACGGCCATGAGACGATCTTCGCGCCCCTGGTGGGGAGCGCCCGGTTCGTCCCCGTCGAGGAGCCGACGACTACCTGAGCTGGTCACCTGCTGCAGGAACGGGGAGGGTCAGGCCAGCCCCGGCCGAGGGCGGCCATGGGCGGGCACGGCGGAGCGCAGGTATCGGGCGAACCAGTCCCGGGCCAGCGCGGCCACCGCCTCCAGTGCCCCCGGCTCGTCGAACAGGTGGGTGGCGCCCGGCACGACGGCCACTCGGCTGACGCACCGGAGGCGCCGCTCCGCCTCCCGGTTGAGATCCGGCACGACCTCGTCGTGCCCTCCCACGATGAGGAGCGTGGGGGCGGTCACGGACGGGAGCCGCTCCAGGGCCAGGTCGGGGCGCCCTCCCCGGGAGACGACCGCGCCGACATCGTCGCCGAGCTTGGCCGCGGTCCACAGCGCCGCGGCCGCCCCGGTGCTGGCCCCGAAGAAACCGACCGGGAGCCGGTCCACCGCAGGCTGATCCCGAAGCCACCGTGTTGCCTCCTCGAGGCGGGCCGCCAGCAGCTCGATGTCGAAGACGTTTCGGCGATCCCGCTCCTCGACCGGGGTGAGGAGATCGAACAGGAGGGTCGCCAACCCGCCCTGATTCAGGACCTGGGCCACGGCCAGGTTGCGGGGACTGAGGCGGCTGCTCCCGCTCCCGTGGGCGAAGACCACCACCCCGGCCGCCTCCGGGGGAACCGTGAGCGTCCCCGGGAGCCCCAGCCGGCCGACCCCGAGCGCTCGCTCGACCGGGGGATCGTCTGTCCCGGCGGCCGGAACCGGGGCCGGCTCGGGCTCCCCCCGAGCGAGCAGGCGGGCCACGTCCTCGTCCGTGGTCTGGGTGAAATCCCGGTACCAGGCGCCGATGGCCAGGAACGCTGCCGGCGATTCCAGGACCACGACGTCATCGGCGAGCGAACGGATCTCCTGAACCGCCGCCGGGGGGGCGACCGGGACGGCCACCACCACGCGTTTGGCCCCGCGCAGGCGGAGGACCTCTATGCCCGCGCGGGCGGTAAAGCCCGTGGCCAACCCATCGTCGACCAGGATCACCGTCCGGCCCCTGACCGGCACGGCGGGGCGCTCCGCCCGGTACCGCTCCAGGCGACGGGCCACCTCGGCCTCCTCCCTCTGCGCTACGGCCTCGAGGTCCTCCGAGGCGATCCCCAGGAGGGCCACCAGGTCGTTGTTGACCACCCGGATGCCGTCCTCCCCGACGGCCCCCACGCCGAGCTCCGGCTGCCAGGGGCACCCGAGCTTCCGCACCACGAGGACGTCAAGGGGCGCGTCCAGGGCCATGGCCACCTCGGCCGCCACGGGGACGCCTCCACGGGGAAGGCCGACCACGACCGGGTCCTCGGACCGGAACGGCTCCAGGACCGCGGCGAGCTTGCTACCCGCATCGCGACGATCGGCGAAGGGCATCCATCACCCCGGTCCCGTCCCGATGTCGACCTGGTACGCCTCGTAAAGAAGGTCGGCGCCGAGCTGTCGGTGGCGTGCCAGGCGGCCGAGGACCCCAAGGAGGGTCCGCCGGATCTCACCAACCGGCGGCTCCTCGGCGCCGATGGCTCCCTCCATGAGGTCGAGTCCTCGCGTCATGGCCTGGGTCAGCTCCGAGTGGGCCTGGCGGTGCGCGGCGATCGTGCCCGCAAACCGCGAGGCATCGGCAAGCACCTGCTCGAACAGCCCGTCCGGCCCCTCGGCCTTGTCGATATGGTCGTCGAGGGCGCGACGCAGCGATGCCATGGCGGTGGCCACTCCGGACAGCCACTCTGGCCGGGCCGCAGGCCGGGCCAGGGCCCGCTCCACCGCGACGATGGCCCGATGGAGCTGCTCTCTCCGGACCCGTACTGCCTCCAGCGGGTTCCCGGCGCCAGCGATCGCTGCCTCCCTCGGTGCCTCTCCTTGCGGCCCCCACGGAAGCATGGATCGGCGTTCGAGGCCCGGGCCACCTGGCCCGCCCGGGCAGGGACCACCGGACCTGCCGCCCTAGCGGCCTCGAGTCCGATGCTGAGCTCGCACGCGGCGAAGGCGGAGGTGGGGACCATGCGGCAGATCAAGGTGCAGGACGTGATGACGACAGAGGTCCTGACGGCCGGTGAGGACAGTGAGCTCAAGGAGCTGGCACACCTGATGCACGATGGGGACGTCAGCGGCGTTCCGATCGTCGATGAGGCTGGCCGATTGAGAGGCATCGTCACGGAGGCCGACCTTCTCCGGCCCCAGGAAGAGTGGGAGCCCCATCCGGTCCACTGGGGACCCCTCGCCTGGTACGTAGCTACCCCGGTGGCGGCCAGGGTGTGGGAGGAAGCACGGAACCTCCGAGCACGGGACGTCATGACACGACAGGTGGTCACGGTCCGACCCGACGCCAGGGTCGCCGAAGCCGTCCGGACGCTCATGAGGGCAGGGGTGAAGCGGTTGCCGGTCGTGGACGAGGATCGACGCGTCGTGGGCATCGTGAGCCGTCACGACCTCCTGACACCGCTGGTGAGGGAGGACGAGGAGCTCCGGCTCGATGTCATGGACATCGTCGCGGAGACACCCGAGGTGAACCCGGCGCTCGTTCGCGTCTCCGTCGATCAGGGCATCGTGACACTCGAGGGGCACGTCGAGCGCAGGAGCGACGGCATCCTCCTGGCACGGCTGGCCAACAGGGTCGACGGTGTAATCGCCGTCGAGGACCTCCTGACGTTTGATTCCGACGATGGTCCGCCGCGCAACGACCAGGAGGACCGGCGCATCGGGGAGGCCCGCCTCCGGGCCCAGGAGCGTTCGCTGGAGCATCGCTGAGAGGCCCGTGAGGCCGCCTCGGCGCGGCCGACGAACGATCTCGTCAGCGGCGTGATGGAAGATTCCGCGGTCTCCACCGCCGGGGAAGGTACACGGCATCGTCCCACCCGAACGTGCCGAAGGGTGGACGCTTCCCGGCATCCATGGCCCGGATCGTCGGTCGCCCGATGTGGGCGAACACGAGCCGCGCCATACCCATCCGCGTGGCCCACGCCGCCACATCGAGGGCCGCCGTATGCCCACCGACGCCGCCGGCGAAGCGGATCGGACGATCCCATCCAGCAGCGTCGGCGAGGAGCAGGTCGACGCCGGCCGCCCACGACGGGAACTCCAGGAACTCCGGCGCCCACGCGATCAACCTGCCCTCGGCCGCGATAAGGTAGCCGTAGGTGTCGTGCGAGGTGTGGACCACTGGCCGGGGGTCGATGGTCAAGCCGTTGCCGGTGAACGGGGCGACCACCGGCTCGGCACCGTGACGCCGGGCCAGCGAACGGATCTCACGGATGAGCTCGGCCCGGGCATCCGTGACGAGCCAGGCATCGAGGCCCCGCTTCGGTTCGGAGCCGGGCCCGCCGTCGAGCATGACCCGGTGAGGACCGTGCTCGACGAGCAGTCCGGCTGGCCGGAAGCGCGGAGAGTTCATGGCACCGACCCCGGTCAGCGTGAGGCGGAATCGGCCAGGGCGAGTCACCGGTCGCCGTGCCTGGAGAGGACATCAGACCCTGGCCGTGAGGCGCCCTCTCCGGGTGACATCAACGCGCCGGGGCGATCCAACGCTCGGCGGTAGATCGCTTCGTACCCCCCGACCATTACGTCCACATCGAACCGGGCAGCGGCCCGCTCACGGCAGGCCCTGGGCCGGATGTTGGAGGCGCGAGCGATCCCCGAGGCCAGCCCGGTCACGTCCTCGGCCAGAATCCCCGTCACGCCCTGCTCCACGACCTCCGGGACGGATCCCCGTCGCAGGGCGATGACAGGGGTCCCGCACGCCATCGCCTCAACCATCACCAACCCGAAGGGCTCCTCCCAGCAGATGGGGAAGACCAGGCATCGGGCCCGGGACAGCAGGTCCTTCTTGGTCTCCAGATCGACCTCTCCCGCCCACACCGTGTCGTCACCGAGCAGGGGCCGGATCGCTTGTTCGTAGTAGGCTCGCTCGCCAGGCTCGTTGCACCTTCCGGCCAGCACCAATGGGACGCGGGCCCTCCGGCATGCCTCGATGGCCACGTGGGGCCCCTTTTCGGGATTCAGCCGGCCGAGGAACAAAGCGAAGTCCTCCTTCCTTTCCCGGTACGGGTAGTCACGGACGGGTATGCCGTTGTACACAACGCCGACCCATCGCAGCTCGGGGGCCTGGGCTCGTTGCGCCTCAGAGATAGCCACCAGCGAGATCGCCTCTCCCAGCGCACCGTACATGCGAAGGAACTCCGAACGGATGGGTCCGTGGACCGTCACCATCGTGGGCGCCACCCGGGATGGGGCCAGGAGGGGACCGGCCACCGAGTGGTCGTGTACGACGTCGAGGTCGAGGCGCGACAAGGCGGCATGGGCCTCGGCCGCGTGGACGACCTCGGGGAGTGCATCACCGACTCGAGAGCTGGGCGGCTCGGCGTACGTCTGGATGAACTGGGCCGAGGTCCTGTTCGAGCCTGCCGCCACGAGCACGACCTCATGGCCTCGGAGGCGAAGCCCTTCCGCCAGTCCCCAGCAGATCCACTCGATCCCGCCATACCGTCCCGGCGGGACCTCGTACCACGGGGGTGCCACGATCCCGATCCTCATGCTCTTATCACTCTGACCGCCTTCACGCCCTCCTTCCCGTGCCGGAGGACCCCGAGCCGAGGGGACGAACGGCCGCCGCCGCTCAGCGGCCGGCGGCCAGGCCTCGGTGGGGTCGAACGGCCCCTCAGGGGCGGGGCGAGAGTCCCTGCCGGGTGTTGATCCCAGATGGGAGAGTTCGCGAGGACCAGACTGAGTGGAGGGACCATGAGGATGAACGTCCGCGCCGTGTACACACAGCGGCTGGTCCGAGCGAGGTCGGAGGAGAGCATCACCGAGGCGGCTTCACGCATGGACTTCGAGGAGGTGGGAGCGCTCCCCGTGTTTGAGGGCGCTCACCTGGTGGGCATCCTCACGGAGCGTGATGTGGTTCGCGCCGTGGCGGATGGTGTCGACCCCTCGGCAACGCAGCTCGGCGAGTACATGACCGCCGAGCCCCTGACCACGCCGGTGGACGCCGACCTGTCCGAAGCCGCGGAGAAGATGCTCGAGCTCGGGGCCCGGCACCTGCCGGTCGAGGATCGGGGAGAGGTGATCGGCATGATCTCCGCCCGGGATCTCCTCATCCCCGAGGCGTGGGGAGAGCAACTGGGTCTGCATCCGTCGGTGATTGACGTCCACTCTGAGGGTCGTCCCGCTCGGGCTGGCCCACCGTATCCGGCGGCCTCCTCACTCAGCGGCCTGCTCCGCTAACTCGAAGAGCTCGATCCCTTCCGAAAGCGCCCGGACTTGTCCATCAGAGAGGGCCTGATCGAGTGCGGGAAGACAGACCTCCTCTTCATTCGCCATGTGCACCTTGAGCAGCTCGTACAGGCCGTACAGCACCCGGCGGAGCTCCGTCGCCTCAGCGGTGCCGAACGCTGCGCGTTCGAGCTTCTGTCGAAGGTCCGCCAGCTCGCGCGCGACATCGGCCACCTCGGCATGATCGCGACTCATGATCCGCGCGGCTGCCCCGAACCCGTCCAATCGGGCCATCGCCGGGTATAGGACCCGTTCCTCCACCGCGATGTGGGGCAGGAGCCGGTGCGAGAGAAAGCGATACACACTCTCGACCTCGGCTCTGAGTGCTGCGCGGTCCGCCCGACCTACGCCGTCCGCCACGCTGCGCAAGCGCTCGAGGCCGGCCCGAAGGCTAGCGTGCTCCTCTAGGAACGACTTCCACGAATCCGCCATCGGTTCTCACCGCCTCTCAGGACTTGATCCGATCCTCACCCTAGGTAGGAACCCGCCTCCTCCATAGGGCCCGATGCCCTGGAGGGGGAGGGACCTTTGCTCCGATGTCTGCTTCGGAGCTTTCTCCAATCTCTTGGAGCAGGCTCGGGTGAGGGGCCCGACGGCGCTGCTACTCGAACCGGCTCTAGGCCGACTCCTCCGAAGGTCCCTCCGCGCCGAGGGCTCCTCGGCCCTCTCCGGACCAGGGCTCAGAGCCAAATGATTGCACGCAGGGGTCCCGGCTCTGGCGGGCCTTTCGACCCTGGTGGCCCCGTTCGAGGAAGCACAGCGTGTCGTGTAGAGGACCGAGGCGGGGCTCGGGGAGCGATGCCCTGCACGGGATGGAGGTGAGATCGATGGTGTCTCAGGCCGGAACCATGGGGCCGGAGCATCGGAGCCGTTGGGGAAGCAGGTTCCTGCGCGTGCTCCTGATCGTTCTGATCGGCGCGCTCACGCTCGGAGCGCTGTTCGCGGTCGGGATCCTCTTGTTTGGACGGTTCGGCGAAGTCGAGGGGAAGATCATGGTCAGCACGCTGACGCTGGCCTGGTTCAGCCTGCTGGGGATGGCCGCGGCCCTGCGGATCGAGCGGCGTCGCGGAGTGTGGCTGGGCTGGATCGGCATATCGGCATCGGCGGCGGCGTACGTGATGGGAGTGGTGGGGATCTGGATGGAGCCCGACAGCCGGATCTGGGACCGCATCTGGATGAGCTTCCTGCTGGCCGCGATGGCCTGCGCGCTGGT
>JBOGVU010000008.1:0-60791 GCA_050692915.1 Actinomycetota bacterium
GTTCTGGGGCTTCGCGGCCACAGCTCGGTCGGAGGATCCCGCCGAGGTCGAGCGGACCGCCGAACTGGCCGTGGAGATCGCCCGGGCGGCCTCCCGGCTTCCCAGGGAACCGGTGCAGCTCGCCGAGATCGAGCCGGTCACCGACTCGTGGGAGACCGTGGTCCAGGAGGATCCCTTCACGGTCTCCCTGGAGGAGAAGGTGTCGCTCCTCATGGAATCCTCCCGGCGGATGCGCGCGGTTCCGGGGCTCTCGTTCGGCGAGGCGATGCTGGACTTCTACCGGAAGCGGTCCGCGCTGGCCACGTCCGAGGGCGCGGCCATCGAGCAGACCATCACCCACTCCGGGGGCGGCATCGAGGCCACGGCGATAGGCGACGGCGAGCTCCAGCGGAGGTCGTACCCGAACTCGTTCCGCGGCCACATCGCCGCGGCGGGGTACGAGCACATCCGCGCCCTGGGCCTGACAGAGGAGGCCGAGCGGGTGGCCACCGAGGCGGTGGAGCTGCTCTCGGCCGACGACTGCCCCTCGGAGGAGACCACGCTGATCCTCGACGGCCCCCAGATGGTGCTCCAGGTGCACGAGTCGGTGGGCCATCCCATCGAGCTCGACAGGGTGCTGCGGATGGAGGAGGCGTTCGCGGGCACCTCGTTCCTGGACCCCGGGCACCGCGGGCAGCTCCGGTACGGCTCCGAGCTGGTGAACATCACCGCCGACGCCACGCTGGCCGGCGGCCTGGGGACGTTCGGCTACGACGACGAGGGGGTCCCGGCGCAGCGCGTCCAGATCGTCGAGGACGGCCTGTTCCGCGACTTCATGTCGAGCCGAGAGACAGCGGCCATGCTGGGCGAGCGGTCCAACGGCACGATGCGAGCGGACGGCTGGCAGAACCTCCCCCTGATCCGGATGACGAACGTGAGCCTGGAGCCCGGCGAAGGGACGCTGGCCGAGCTGATCGGCGACACGAAGGACGGCATGTTCATGTCCACGAACACCTCGTGGTCGATCGACGACAAGCGGGTGAACTTCCAGTTCGGCTGCGAGATCGCCTGGCGGATCAAGGACGGGAAGCTCACCGACATGTACCGCAACCCCAACTACACGGGCATCACCACCGAGTTCTGGGGCTCGTGCGACGCGGTGTGCGGCCCCGAGGAGTGGACGGTCTGGGGCACGCCCAACTGCGGGAAGGGCCAGCCCGGCCAGGTCGCCAGGACGGGCCACGGCACCTCCCCGGCCCGGTTCCGGGGCGTCCGGGTGGGGGTCCGGTAGCGTGGCCGAACCGATCGGGGCGGAGCAGCTCCGGAGCATCGCCGAGGCGGCGCTGGAGCTCGCCGGCGCCGACAGCGTGGAGGTGCTGACCGTCCACGACTGGGGCGGCCTGACGAGGTTCGCGGACTCGGCGATCCACCAGAGCACGGCCCGGGAGGACACCGCGGTGAAGGTGCGGGTCGTCTCCCGGGGCCGTGTCGGCGTGGCCTCCACGAACGACCTGTCGAAGGAGGGGGCCACCGCCGCGGCCCGGAGCGCTCTGGAGCTGGCGGAGATGGCCGCGCCGGACCCGGCGTTCCCGGGGCTCGCTCCACGGGCCGACGTCCCCGATCCGGGGGATCGCTTCGACGAGGCCACCGCGGCGGCGACCCCCGTGGCCCGAGCCGAGGCCGTGGCCACCCTGATCGGGACATCCGGCGCCGGCTTCCACGCTGCCGGGGCCCACGAGACCACCGCCTCCGAGGTGGCCCTGGCGAACAGCGAGGGCCAGTTCTGCTACGCGGCCATGAGCCAGGCCACGGTGAGCACGGTGGTGTCGGGGGGCGAGGGCGGGGCCGGGTACGCGGAGTCCTGGGCCCACCGGGTCGGCGACCTCGACCCGGAGGCCATCGGCCGCCGGGCGTTCCACAAGGCCCGCGACAGCCAGCGCCCCCGCGACATCCAGCCCGGCCGGTACGACGTCGTGCTGGAACCCCCCGCGGTGGCCACGCTGGTGGCCTTCCTGGCGTACCTGGGGTTCGGGGGACGGGCCATCGCCGAGGAGCGTTCCTGCTTCTCCGGCCGGATCGGCGAGAAGCTCATGAGCGACCGGATCACGATCTATGACGACGCCACCTCCCCAGGCACGCTCGGCCTGCCCTTCGACTTCGAGGGGACGCCCAAACGCCGGGTCGATCTGGTAGCCGAGGGCGTGGTGATGGGCGGCGTGCACGACCGGCGGAGCGCGAAGCAGGAGGAGGTGGAGTCCACGGGCCACGCGCTGCCGCCGCCGAACCCCCACGGGGCGTTCCCCCTGAACCTGTTCCTGGCCACCGGGGACGGCTCCGTCGAGGACATGGTTCGGGACACGGAGCGCGGGCTCCTGGTGACCCGGTTCCATTACTCGAACGTGGTGCATCCGAAGGAGGCCATCATCACCGGGATGACCCGGGACGGGACCTGGCTCGTCGAGGACGGCGAGGTGAAGCACCCCGTGAAGAACCTGCGGTTCACCCAGTCGATCATCGAGGCCCTCCGCGACGTCGAGGCCGTCGGCAGCGAGGCCGAGCTCGCCAGCGAGTTCTTCTTCTCGGCCTCCAGCGTCCCGGCGCTCCGGGTCTCCTCGTTCCAGTTCACCGGCGCCAGCGACCACTGACCGGCGCTTGCCGGTCGATGGGCTACCCTTCGCGCCATGCTCTTGGCCGTGGTCCTCCTCGCCGCCGGTGCGGGCGTGCTCTACGTCGGCGCCGAGGCCGCGGTGCGCGGGGCCTCGGGACTGACCCGGGCGCTCGGCGTCCCCGCGTTCGCGGTCGGGGCCCTCCTCTTCGGCGTGGACCTCGAGGGGCTCGGCGCCGCGGTGGTGGCCGCCGGGCGCGGGGAGACGGCCCTGGCGGCCGGGGAGATCTTCGGGACGGTCCTGTTCCTGTTCAGCGCGGCGTTCGGGGCCGCCCTCCTGCTGGCCCGGGAGCCCGTGCCCGCGCCGAGCCGGACCATGGTCCTGGCCCCGGGCCTCCACCTGGTGGCCTGCGCCTTCGCCGTCTCCGATCGGTACGTGGCCCGGCTGGAGGGCGTCCTCCTGATCGTGTTCTACCTGGCGTACGTGGGGCTGGTGATCCGCACCGGGGGGAACGGGACGGCCGGGGGCGAGGGCGAACGTGACGCCGCCGGGCGGGGCACCTCTCTCTTCCTGACGGGTGGCGGTCTCCTGGCGGTGGCCGGGGGCGCGGCCCTGCTGGTGGCCGGCGGCGCCCGGCTCGTCACCGAGGCCGGCCTCCAGGCCGGGTTCGTGGGCGCGGCCGTGCTGGGCATCCTGGTCAGCCTGGACGAGGTGCTCCTGGAGGTCCTCCCGATACGGCGAGGCGCCCCCGAGCTCGCCACCGGCAACCTGTTCGGCACGCTGGCCGCGTTCACCACCGGCGTGCTGGGCCTGGCCGCCCTGGTCCGGCCCCTGGAGATCGACGCGCCGGGGTCTGTGGCGTTCATCGGCGTGGCCGCCCTATACGCCGTGGTGGCCACCGTATTCGTCGCCCGCGGCCGGGCCGGACGGCTCCTGGGCGGGTTCGTCCTGGCCTCGTACGCGGCCTGGCTCGTCTGGGGGGCCTCGGTCTAGAGCCGGTCCAGCGCCGCGGGCAGCTCGTCCAGCGTGCGGACGGCCGCATCGACCCGCGCCAGCTGCTCCTCGGTGGGCGCCGGCGGGGCCTCGCCGCGGAGCATCCACACGCCTCGCATCCCGTGCCGCTTCGCCGCCAGGACGTCGTTGTAGAGCCGGTCCCCGACCATGGCGCACCGGGCCGCGGGGGCACCGGCCTCGCTCAGAGCGTGCTCGAAGATGCCCGGGTCGGGCTTCTCCACGCCGAGCTCCCCCGACACCGCCCACACCTCGAAGAACCGGTCGATGCCGTCCCGGGCCATCGTGTCTCGGATCCACGGTTCCTGGTTCGCCAGCACCCCGAGCCGGTACTCGGCCGCCAGCGCCTCCAGTGAGTTATGGACGTCCGGCTGGAGGGACTCGGGCGGATACGCCCACAGCTCCCGACCCCGCTCCACCACCTTGGGGTAGTCGTCCTCGTCGACGAACAGGAGCGACAGCCGCCTGGTGAACGGTCCGCGCTGGTCGGCCCGGCACGCCTCGAACTCGGCCCAGAACACGGCCTCGTCGGCGTCCGGCCAGATCTCCCTGATCGCCGCCAGGAGGGCCTCGTAGTACGGCCGGTCTCCGTACAGGGGCCCGCCCACGTCGAGGAAAACCACGTCGAGGTGAGAGCTCACGCGGCGCTCCGCCGGGCCCGGAGCCTCTCGAACTCCTCGGGATCGGTGGTGACCGAGCCGAGCCGGACCGGGTCGAACCGGGTGCCGTGGCAGTCGGACGAACCCGTGGCCACCAGGCCGAGGCGCCGGGCCATGGCCCGATACCGCGCCTCGGCGCCGGGCGGGTGGTCCGGGTGCGCGCACTCGATCCCGTCGAGGCCGGCCTCGGCCAGCTCCTCGATCACCTCGTCGGGGACGCCCAGCCCCTCGCGGTGGAGGCCGGGGTGGGCCACCACCGCCAAGCCCGCCGCCCGCTTGATCAGCCGGACGGCGTCCACCGGGTCGAGGGCGTGCTTCTCGACGTACGCCCGGCCCCCGTCCTTGATCAGCTCCGGGGTGAACGCGTCCTCGATCGTGTCGACCACGCCGGCCTCCACCAGGGCCTGGGCGATGTGGGGGCGGACGATGTTCTTCCCCTCCGCGATCTCCCGGACCCGCTCGAACGTGATGCGATGTCCGAGCTCCTGCAGCTTGCGGACCGTGGCTTCGCCGCGGGCGAACCGGTCGTCGCGGAGGCGGCGAAGCTCGGCCTGGAATTCCTGGTCGTCGAGGTCGACCCAGTACGCCAGCACGTGGATCCCGTGACCGTCCCGCACCGCGGAGAACTCGACGCCGGGGACGATCTCGGGGCCGGCGCCCTCGGCGGCGGCGAAGGCCCTGGCCAGCCCCTCGGTGGAGTCGTGGTCGGTGACGGCCAGCACGGTGAGCCCCCGTACGCGGGCCAGGGCCACCAGCTCCTCGGGCGTGAACGTCCCGTCCGAGAACGTGGTGTGGGCGTGCAGGTCGATCACGGCGGCCACTGTACCCGCTGGACCGTCCCGGTCGTCCACAATGGGAGCATGACCGGCCGGCTCGACGAGCTCGCCGCGGCCACACCGGCCACCCGGGACCGCTACGTGGACTTCCTCCGGGCGCTCAGCATCCTCGTGGTGGTGGTGGGCCACTGGCTGATCGGCGTCATCTACTGGGAGGACGGCGTGATCGGCAGCACCAGCGCCATCGGCCGGACGCCGTGGCTGTGGATCGTCACCTGGCTCCTCCAGGTCATGCCGATCTTCTTCTTCGTCGGGGGGTTCGCGAACCTGGTCACGTACCGGGCCTTCCGGCGGCGGGGCGACCCGACCTCGGAGTTCATCCGGACCCGCCTGGCCCGCCTGCTCCGGCCCAGCCTGGTGTTCGTGGGCGTGTGGGCCGTGATCCAGGTGGCGCTGCACCTCCTCAACGTTGGCGAGCCCACCACACCGTTCCTGCGGGGGATGCGGCCGCCGGGGGCCACGATCCCGTTCGGGCCGCTGTGGTTCCTGGCCGTCTACGCGGGCGTCCTCCTCCTCAGCCCGGCGATGATCCGGCTGCACGAACGGTTCGGCCTCGGCGTGGTCGTGACCATGATGGCGGGGGCGGTGGCCGCGGATGCGATCGGGTTCGCCACGCCGTTCGAGGAGGCCCGGTGGGCGAACGTGGCGTTCGTGTGGCTCCTCCCCCACCAGCTCGGGTTCTTCTACGCGGACGGCCGGATCACCGGGCTGTCACGGCGGGCGCTGTGGGGGATGGCCCTCGGCGGGCTGGCCGCCATGCTCCTCCTGACGAACCCGATCTTCGGCGACGCCGGCCGGGAGTGGTTCCCGGGCATCGGTCACTACCCGAAGTCGCTGCTGGGGACGGACGTGGAGCGGATCACGAACACCTACCCGCCCACGATCCTGCTAGTGGCCATGGCGTTCTGGTCGATCGGCCTGGCCCTGCTGGTGCGCGAGCCGCTGTCCCGGTGGCTCCGGCGCCCGAGCCCCTGGAAGGCCACGATCTACGTGAACAGCGTGATCATGACGCTGTTCCTGTGGCACATGACCGCGTTCCTCCTGGCGATCCTGGTGCTGTGGCCGCTCGGCCTCGGCCAGCAGGGCGACTCCACGGCGGGATGGTGGCTGGAGCGCCCGCTGTGGGTGGTCGTGCCGGCGGTGTTGCTGGCGGGCCTGGTAGCGATCTTCGCCCGCTTCGAACGCCGGGTGCGCTGAGGACGTCGGACCGGTAAGAATAGTTTCCACCTGGTAGCGATTGTTACCAGGCCTAGGAAGGGGACCATTCCCTGGGAGCGTCCTGGCCCGATGTGATCGGGAGCCGCCCGGGCGACGGCATCAAGAGTCGGCGTCCTCGCCGAGGAAGTCAGCCTCTCACGTGATCTAGGGCGTGGTTACGCGGGCTTGGAGGCGTTGACTCGTTTCCGCCATCGGCCGAAGAGCACCATCCCGAACCATGCTGTCCACACAACCGTCGCACCCCCGAGCACGCCGATCACAACCAGCCGCTGGTTCAGACTCGCGAACTGCCACCAGACAAGCGCCGCCATCGCCAGTGTCCAGCCGAGTATCGGCTGACGGGAACACGGCCTGGCGCCCGGTGACCGCCTCATCGATCTCCGACCACGCGATCCAGAACGCCGAGGCTGAGAAGACAACCAAGACGAACATCGCGAACCCCGGTGACCAGCTCGAGCCTTGGGCCCGGCTTCGGCTCTCTCCCCGCTTCATCTGAACCCGGATCCCGTCCCTGGAAGGAAGCGGGATCAGCCATAGTTCGTGCCTAGGGCAAACTCGGCGGGCTGGGGTGGTCTGGGTCGAGGCCGTACTTCTGGATCGCCTCGGCCACGGCCTCGGGCTTGACCTCGCCGAGGTCGGCCAGCGCCGACAGCACAGCCACCACGGTGTGCTCCGCGTCGACCTCGAAGAACCTGCGCAGGGCGTCCCGGGTGTCCGACCGGCCGAACCCGTCGGTCCCCAGCGGAACGAACGGCTGGGGGACCCACCGGGCGATCTGGTCGGGGATCGCCTTCATCGAGTCGGTCACGGCCACGATCGGCCCCTCGGCCCCGTTCAGGACCCGGGTCACGTACGGCGTCCGCTTCGCCTCGCCGGGGTGGAGCCGGTTCCATCGCTCGGTCTCCAGCGCGTCCATCCGGAGCTGCTGGTACGAGGGCGCGCTCCACACGTCCGCGGCCACCTCGTGCTCCGCCAGGAGCTCCTGAGCCCGCAGTGCGGTCTGGATCATCGGGCCCGAGCCGAACAGTTGGGCCCGGTGCGGCATCTCTCCCGGCGCCTCCCTGAACCGGTACAGCCCCCGGAGGATGCCCTCCTCGACGCCCACGGGCATGGCCGGCTGGGGGTACGGCTCGTTGTACACGGCGAGGTAGTAGATGAGGTCCTCGCCCACGTCGTACATCCGCCGGAGCCCGTCGCCGGCGATCACCGCGAGCTCGTAGGCCCACGAGGGGTCGTATGCCCGGACCGCGGGGTTCGTGGTCGACACGAGCAGGGAGTGCCCGTCCTGGTGCTGCAACCCCTCGCCGTTCAGCGTGGTCCGGCCGTGGGTGGCGCCCACCAGGAAGCCGCGGACGCGCTGGTCGGCCGCGGCCCAGATCAGGTCGCCGATCCGCTGGAACCCGAACATCGAGTAGAAGAAGAAGAACGGGATCATGGGCACGCCGGAGCTCGCGTACGCGGTGCCGGCCGCGATGAACGACGACATCGACCCGGCCTCGGTGATGCCTTCCTCGAGGACCTGCCCCGTCTTGCTCTCCTTGTACGCCAGGAGATGGGCCGCGTCCACCGGCTCGTACAGCTGGCCGCGGGGCGCGTAGATCTCGAACTCGGGGAACAGGGACTCCATCCCGAACGTGCGGGCCTCGTCGGGGATGATCGGCACCACACGGTCCCCGATCCGCTCGTCGCGCAACAGCGAGCGGAGCAGGCGGACCGAGGCCATCGTGGTGGCCACCGGCTGCTTGGACCCCTTGACCAGGTCCGCGTACATGCCCTCCTTGGGCAGCTCGACGTCGACCGCCACTACCCGTCGCTCCGGGACGAACCCGCCCAGCGCCTGTCGCCGCTCCTTGAGGTACCGGATCTCTTCGGAGTCCTCGCCGGGGTGGTAGTACGGCGCGGCGCCCTCCACGATGTCGTCGTCGGGGATGGGCAGCTCCAGCGAGTCCCGGAACTTCTCCAGCTGCTCCTCGGTGAGCTTCTTCTGCTGGTGGGTGACGTTCCGGCCGGCCATCGAGGACAGGCCCCAGCCCTTGACGGTCTTCGCCAGGATCACCACGGGCGCGCCCTGGAGCTCAACGGCCCGCTGGTACGCCGCGTGCAGCTTCCGGTAGTCGTGGCCGCCCCGGCGGAGCCGCCACAGCTCGTCGTCGGACAAGTGGGCCACCATCTCCTGGAGCTGCTGCTCGGGCCCGAAGAAGTGCTCCCGGACGTACGCCCCAGACTCGACGGTGTACTTCTGGAACTCACCGTCCAGGGTGCTGTTCATCTTGTTCACCAGGACGCCCTCGGTGTCCCGGGCCAGGAGGTCGTCCCACTCCCGGCCCCACACGACCTTGATGACGTGCCAGCCGGCCCCCCGGAACAGCGACTCCAGCTCCTGGATGACCTTCCCGTTTCCGCGGACCGGGCCGTCGAGCCGCTGGAGGTTGCAGTTCACCACGAAGATGAGGTTGTCGAGCTCCTCCCGCGCCGCGATCGACAGCCCCCCGATCGATTCGGGCTCGTCCATCTCCCCGTCGCCGACGAAGCACCACACCCGCTGGTTCGAGGTGTCCTTGATCCCCCGGGCGTGAAGGTACCGGTTGAACCGGGCCTGGTAGATCGCCATGAGCGGCGACAGGCCCATCGACACCGTGGGGAACTCCCAGAAGTCCGGCATCAGCCGGGGGTGGGGGTACGAGGACAACCCCCCGCCGCCGGCCTCGCGGCGGAACGCCTCCAGCCGCCCCTCGGAGAGCCGCCCCTCGAGATACGCCCGGGCGTAGATCCCCGGCGCGCCGTGGCCCTGGATGTACACCAGGTCCCCGCCGCCGGGGTCGTCCTTGCCCCGGAAGAAGTGGTTGAACCCCACCTCGTACAGCGAGGCCGACGAGGCGTACGTCGAGATGTGGCCGCCGATGCCGTCGTAGTGCTTGTTCGCCCTGCTGACCATGATCACTGCGTTCCACCGGATCATCCGGCGGATCCGGCGCTCGATGTCCTCGTCGCCGGGGAACTCCGGCTCCTGCTCCGGAGGGATCGTGTTGATGTAGGGGGTGGAGACCAGCGAGGCCACCGGGACGTTGCGGGTCCGGGCCTCCCGGAGGAGCCGGTGGAGCACGAACCGGGCTCGGGCCGGGTTCTGCTCGATCAGCTGGTTCAGGGCCTCGAGCCACTCCGCGGTTTCCTGCGGGTCGCTGTCGGGGAGCTGGTCTCCGAAGATCTCGATCATCTCGCCTCCATGCTCCTTCCCGGGGGGACGAGCGTCAACCCGCCTCCCGCCCAGGAGACCTCCATGCCATGCTATCGGCACATCTGGAGGTCGGGATGACGAAGGCACGGGGCTGGCGGAAGATCGCCGCGAGCGTGTGGGGGTGGCCGAACGACCCCCAGGTCTATGGCGGGATGGACTTCGACGCCGGCCCGGTCCTGGAGGCCATCGAGACCATCCGCGAGCGGACCGGGGCCCGGGTGACCGCCACCCACCTGGTGACCCGCGCCCTGGCCCGATCCTTCCGCGACACGCCCTCGATGAACACCCGGCTGGCCCGGGGCCGGTTCCTCCCCCGGGAGAGCGTCGACATCTTCGTGATCGTCGCGGTCGGTGACGGGGACCTGTCCGGGGTGAAGGTCTCCCGGGCCGACGAACGGACGGCCGCGGAGATCGCCACGGAGCTGGAGGCCGGGGTCGAGGAAGCCAGGGCGGGTCGGGGCGAGCTCGACCGGGCCAAGCGCATGATGGAGATCCTACCGCCCCGGCTGCTGGGCCTGTCCCTCCGCCTCAGCGCCTTCCTCACCAGCAACCTGCACCTCAACCTGCGGGCCCTGGGCATGCCTCGCGAGGCGTTCGGCAGCGCCATGGTGACGAACGTGGCGACGTTCGGGATCACCCAGGGATGGGCGCCGCTGTCGCCGATATACCGGGTGCCGATGATCGTCCTGGTCGGGGAGATCGAGCCGAGGCCGTGGGTCGTGGGCGACCGGGTGGAGGTCCGCCCGGTCCTCCCGCTCACCGCCACGATCGACCATCGATGGGTCGACGGCGCCGGCATCGCCGGGGTGGTGGATTCGTTCAAGAAGTACCTGGCGAACCCCCTGGCCCACGAGGCCTGACGCATCCTACCGACCGGTAACGAAGACCTCCGGGCAGGACTCCCAGGAGCCGGCCTCGAACCCCCCTGGTGATGCCCGCCGATCGAGACGCGCTCGACCTGATCACGCTGCCCTCCCTGACGGCAGACGGGATCGTCCTGGCCCCCATCACCGGGCGGGGGCCGTGGCGGGCCCTGGGGGCGCTGCGCAGGGCGATGCGGGACCTCCGACGCCGGGGGATGTCGCCCCAGGTGAGCTACGTGTTCGCGGTGGCCGCCGACGGCCGGATCGTCCCCAGCCGAGGAGACGAGGCGGTGGTCCTGGTCATGGCGTTCCGGGTCCCGCCCGCCGGCTGATCGTCACTGGTGCTAGTCGACCGGCGCCTCCGCGGGCCGCCGAGCCTGCGCCGTCACCGCCAGGTAGATCCCCACAAGCACCACGGCGCCGCCGATCACCGACGACCACGGCGGGACCTCGCCGAAGAAGGCCAGCGCGAGCAGGGACGCACCCACGGTTTCGCCCATGATGGCCACCGCCACCACCGTGGCGTCGAGGTCGCGGAGGAGGTAGTTGAACACCGTGTGGCCCATGATCTGGGGCCCCGCGGCCATCAGCACGAACAGGAGCCATACCTTCGGCTCGAAGCCCGTGAGCGGCGTCCCGGCCACCAGAGCCGCCGCCAACAGGAACACCGAGCACACGGAGTACACCACCCCCGCGTACACCGCGATCGACAGCCCCTGGCGGAGACGACGGCCGGTGAGGAGGTACCCGGCTGCGGTGACCGCACCGACCAGCGCCAGCATGTCGCCGGAGAACGCCCGGGGCGACAGGGCGAAGTCCGCCCCCGAGATCAGCACAGCACCGACCAGGGCGACGGCGATCCCCCCGAGCGCGGCCCGGCGAACCCGCTCCCCCAGGAACACCCTGGCCCCCGCCGCCGCCCACACGGACTGGGAGCCCACCCCCAGGACCGTGCTCGCCGCCACCGTGGTCAGGGTCACCGAGGGGATCCACGCGGCGAAGTGGATCGCCAGGAAGGTCCCGGCCAGGACGAGCGCGCTCCACCGCCGCGTCCCCAGCGCGCCGAGCTCACGGCGGTGACGCAGCAGGGCGAAGGGGAGAAGCGCCGCTGCGGCGAACGCGTTCCGGTAGAAGGCCACCGCCAGCGGTGGCGCGTCGGCCAGGCGGATCATCGGGGCCGACGTGGAGACGGCCACCACGCCGATCACGAGGAGGGCCACGTGCCGGGGCCTCATCCCCTTCCCTCCAGCTCCCGCAGCGCATCCCGGCCCACCCACCGGGAGCCCGGCGATTCCCCCTCCACCAGGCGGCGAGCGACCCGGACGGCTGCGGCGTGGAGCGCCTCGTTTCGCTTCCCGATCTGCCTGAGCGCCCAGCTGGCGCCCTTCCTCACGTAGTTGCGTTCGTCCGTGGCCCGCTCCTCGATCACTCGGAGGAACCGTCGGAACGCGGTATCGCCCGCCGGCCTGGCATGGACGGCCAGACAGGCCATCAGGGTGAAGCCCGCTCGCTTCACGAACTCCTCGTCCCGGGCGGTCCACGCAACGGCCTTCTCCCAGGCGTGCGGGGTCCGATCGAACAGGTTGGCGCATACCTGGTCGCACAGGTCCCAGGAAGCAAAGCCTCGGGCCCATGAATCCATCTGCCGCTCGGTCACCCTGGCCGGGTCGTCGATCATCCCGGCCAGGATCCTGGCCTCGTGGACGCCGGTCCGCCAGAGACGAAGGGCCAGCGAGTGGTCGGTGCCGATCTCATGCGCCAGTCGCCGGAGCACGGGGATCCGAACCCCCAAAGCCAAGGCGGGGTCGATCCCGTAGCCGGCCATTCCCTCGCGATCGCCCGGCCTCGCCAGGGTCCGGAGTCGGCTCATGACGGCAGCTTCGGTCCAACGCTCCGACATCGCCGGATGCTACCCCGGGTATCCTGGACCCGATGACGGAGGCCGTGCTCGACGCAGACGCCTACTACGACGCCGGCGACGAGGGCTGCGCCGGCCCGGCCCTGGCCGACATCAACCGGCTCCTGGGGGCCCTCCGGCCGGGCCAGACGCTCGAGGTTCGTTCGGAGGACGACGTCGGCCGGGAGAGCTTCCGGGCGTACTGCCGGCTCCGGGGGCACGTGATCGAGCGGGAGGTCCCGGGGCCGGACGGGGCCGACCGGATCCTGGTGCGGAGGGTATGAGATGAGCAAGCTCCTGATCCACTCCAGCCACGGCAAGGAGGACCCCGAGCGCGCCACCCTGCCGTTCATCGTGGCCAACAACGCGGCCGTGGCCGGCCAGGAGGTCAAGGTCATGCTCACGATCGAGGCCGTGCGGCTGGCCACCGAGGGGGGCGCCGAGGGGATCCACCAGGAGGGCCTTCCGCCCCTCGCCGAGATCCTGAAGGAGTACGTGGCCAACGGCGGCGAGGTGTGGGCCTGTCAGTCGTGCACCAAGCCCCGAGGCATCACCGACGAGCACCTCGTCGAGGGGGCCCGCGTGACCGCGGCCATGCAGACGGTGGAGTTCCTCTCCCAGGGCGCGGCCAGCCTGACCTTCTAGGTCGCCCGTTCCCGTCCACTATGCTCCGGGCCGTGGCTCGTATCGGCGTGTTCGGGGCCGGGGCGGCCGGGACCGCCCTGGCCATCCACCTGGCCCGGAACGGGCAGGACGTCACGCTGTGGGCCTCGGAGTTCGACGCCCGAGTCCTCCCGGGGCTCCGCGCCGAGCGCAGCCACCCGGCCCTGCCCGAGCGAGTCCCCGCCGCCGTCCGGGTCCTGGGGCCCGAGAAGCTCACGGCCGCGGCCGAGGGGTGCGAGATCGCGGTGCTGGGCGCGAACTCCCGGGGCGCCCGAAGCCTGGCCCGGCTCGTCGCCGGCGCCCTCCCTCCCGATGCCACGCTGCTGTCGGTGGGCAAGGGCCTGGAGCGGGAGACGCACGCCCGCCTCTCGCAGGTGTACGGCGAGGAGCTGGAGCCCCGATCCGTGGTCTCGATCGGCGGCCCGATGCTGGCCCCCGAGCTCGCCGAGGGGTTCCTGACCGCGGTGGTGTTCGCCTCCAACGACCCGAAAGCCATGCGCGCGGGCGCCGAGGCGTTCCACTCCGAGTCGTACCTGGTCGAGCTGACCGACGACGTCCCGGGGGTCGAGCTGTGCGGCACCGCCAAGAACGTCTCCGCGATCGGCGCCGGCATCGTCGAGGGGCTGGCCCAGACCCGCCAGCGGGACCTGAAGAACGCCCGGGCCGCGCTGTTCAGCCAGGCAGTCCACGAGATCGCCGAGCTCGTGGAGGCCGCAGGGGGACGCCGGGAGACCGCCCTGGGCCTTGCGGGCATGGGCGACCTCTACGTGACGATCCTGGGGGGCCGCAACCGGATCTACGGCGAGGCCGTGGGCCTCGGCGGCGAACCGGCCCGGGTGCTCGAGGACATGACGAACCGAGGGCTGACCGTGGAGGGCGCCGAGTCGGTGGAGGACGTCCGGCACTTCTCGACCGAGCTCGGCCTCCGCCTGCCCCTGCACGAGGCGGTCCAGCGGGTGCTCCATGAGGGAGCCCCGCCCGAGCACATCCTGGAGGCCATCCGATGACCGAGCGTCCCGATCGAAACCTGGCCATGGAGCTGGTCCGGGTCACCGAGGCCGCGGCCATGGCCGCCGGCCGGTGGATCGGCCGCGGTGACAAGGAGGCCGCCGACCAGGCCGCCGTCGACGCCATGCGCCTGATGATCGACACCGTGGCCATGGACGGTGTCGTGGTGATCGGGGAAGGCGAGAAGGACCAGGCCCCGATGCTCTACAACGGCGAGCGCGTCGGCACCGGCGAGGGTCCCCCCGTGGACGTGGCGGTCGATCCGATCGACGGAACCACCCTGACCTCGAAGGGCATGGGGAACGCGCTGGCCGTGATCGCCGTGGCCGAACGGGGCTCGATGTTCGATCCGGGCGCCGCCGTGTACATGGACAAGATCGCGGTGGGCCCGGAGGCCGTGGACGCCATCGATATCGAGGCGAGCCCCGAGGAGAACGTCCGGCGGGTGGCGAAGGCCAAGGACGTCCGCCCCGAGGACATCTCGGTGGTGGTCCTGGAACGCGACCGCCACCACGACCTGGTAGAGGGGGTCCGGTCGGCCGGGGCCAGGGTGATGTTCATCACCGATGGGGACGTGCAGGGTGCCATCGTGGCCGCGGCCCCGGAGCGCCGGGGCGCCGACCTGCTCATGGGGATCGGGGGCACCCCCGAGGGGGTGGTGGCCGCCGCGGCCCTGAAGTGCATCGGCGGGGCCATGCAGGGCAAGCTCTTCCCCCGCAACGACGACGAGCGAGGGAAGCTCGTGGACGCCGGATACGACCTGGATCGCGTGCTCACCAGCGACGACCTCGTGGGGGGCGAGGACATCTTCTTCGCCGGCACCGGGATCACCGACGGCGCGCTCCTCAGGGGCGTGGCGTACCGTCGCGACCACGTCGTCACCCAGTCCATGGTCATGCGGGCCCGCTCAGGCACGGTGCGGTACGTCGAGGGGCATCACCAGCTCGACAAGCTGATGCGGTTCAGCCGGATCCAGTACCGCTGACTACGGCCACCCCTGATGGGCGTCCCGGAACGCCGCGGCCGCGGCGACCGTGGTCGGGCCGTACACGGCGTTCCGGATCGGGAGCCGTCGGCGAAGGTCGGCCAGGTCCCGACGGGTGAACTCGCAGGGGACCGCGACGGGATCCACCCCGTACAGCCGGGCGCCGTTCAGGCCGAGGACCTTCGCCCGGATCTCCTTCGTCAGCCTGGGATAGCCGTACCGCTCCCGGAGCTCCTCGGAGATCTGGATGGAACGCATGGCCTGGATCTGGTCCTGGGGGGAGCCGTAGAACAGGCAGTCGGTCCCCCACACCACGTTGTCCTCACCCACGTACCGGAGGAGCTTCCCGAGGACGTGGGCGGCCTGGTCCGGGTCCCTCATCACGTTCCGCCACGTCGTTCCCAGCTCCGCGTACACGTTCTCGTTCGGCCCGACGCCGGCCCGGCGCATCGACGTGATCAGCCGGTTGATGCCCACGTTGGCGGTGGCCCGGGTGTACGGCCCCTCCACCAGGTCGCTCTCGTAGCCCGAGTGGTACACCACGAACCGCATGTCGGGGTGCTTCCGGGCCGCAGGCCCGATGTCGTCGGGTGTCGAGTGCCGGCTGGACCCCGGGAGCCCCTTGTGCACGCACACGATGTCCACGCCGAGCTCGAGCGACCGCTCGATGAACCGCTCCCCCACCTGCGGCAGCGAGGGGTCGGCGTCGTCGAGCCGCCACCCGTTCCCCGAGCCGTCCCACACGTCCGGGTAGTGGGTGAACACCTTCCACGCCGCGATCGGATGGTCCGCCGCGGCCCGCTCCAGCTGCTCGAGGGCCGCCCCCGGCGGCCCCAGGTTCGGGAACGGGTTGCCGTGCAACAGGATCCGCTCGTCCCGGCACAGGGCCAGGGCCACCCGCCGGGTCTCCTCCATCACCTCGAGCGACAGGGGCCCGTCGGGCGGCAGCGGGAGTGAGGACACCACCACCAGGCTGGTGTCGCTCTTCAGGAACATCTCCTCCATGAAGTGCTCCACGGAGAAGCAGTCCCGGGGATCCTCCTCGCCGCATCCCTGCTGGGGGAACCGGGACCAGAAGGCGACCGGGTCGTTCACCGCGGGGTTGAGGTCGTACTCTAGGAGGTGGCCCTGAACGTCCATGACGAACTCTTCGCCGCCGACCTCCTCCGCGGCGGCCTCGGGATCGAGCGTGGCCTCGGGGGTTACTTCGTACCGGCCGCCTGGCTCGCGGCCGGAGCGGCGGGCAGCCTCGCGGGTGCACGCGTTCAGGACGAACAGGGTGGCCGCCGCGCCGCACGCGGACAGGAGGAACTCGCGGCGGCTCATCCCGGTCCGCCTGGCGTGGCGCTCGCAGAGATCCCGGGCCCGCCGGATCGTCTCGTCCACCACGGGACCCGGCGGGGCCGGGTCGTACTCCCCGTTCGAGACCGGCCCGAGCTTGATCGGAAGCCCGGGGTCCTCCTCGCGCCAGTCGCTCCAGCCGCGGCCCATCCTCGCCCAGTCTGACGCCCCGGGGGCGCCGGCGGTTCAGCCGGCGGGCTCGGGCACCGGACTCGGCCGGCGGCGACCCAGCGCCACGGCCACCACCCCGGCCAGCACCAGGGCCACGCCCGCCAGCTGGAGGACCGAGGGGTCCTCGTCCAGCAGGGCCATGGCCAGCAGCACGGCCCCCACGGGCTGGATCGTCAGCAGGACCGAGGTGATCGCGGCCGGAAGCCTCGGGAGCGAGACCGAGATGAGAAGCCACCCGGCCACCTGAGCGGTGAGAGCCAGCACGACGAGCCAGCCCTGGGCCGGCCACCCCGGCCATGGGTCCAGCTCGCCGAGGATCCACCCGCCGACGGCCGCCACCACCGCGGCCGTGGCGGTGGCGTCGAAGAGCGGGCCGGCCGGCCGCCGGAGGTCGGCGTTGCTCCGGCGCAGCACCAGGAGGAACACGGTGTACGCGAGCGCGGTGAGCCCGCCGAACATCACACCCAGGACCGGGTCTCGCCCGAAGGCGCCCTCCTCGAGGACGCCGGAGATGAGCACGATCCCCACGATGGCCACGGGGATGGCGGCCACGAGGCGGGCTCCGGGCCGCTCCCCCAACAGCAGCCAGGCCACCAGGGCCACCAGCACCACCTGGAGGTTGCCGAGGACCGTGGCCAGGCCGGCCCCCACCGCCTCGATGGACCGGTGCCAGAACATCAGGTCGAGCGCGAAGAAGGCCCCGGCCACCACCGCCAGGATCCGCTCCCGACGGGTACGGGGGCCGAACCGCCGTCGCTCCCGGGCCGCCAGGAGCCCCAAGACCGGCAGGGCGTACAGACAGCGGAACACCGCCGCGGTATCGGGAGAGACGTCGGCCAGCCGGACCAGGATCCCGGAGAAGGCGATGCACAGGGCGCCCGCCACGGCGGCCAGCGTGGGCCGGCCCGACAACGGGCGGGCCGGCGAACGGACGTTCTCCTCGACCGGGTCCACGGAGAGGCGAGGGTATCCGACAGTCCGATGGCGTGTCGGCGGCTCCCGCTATACTGCGGGCGAGGGTTCGGCTCGTGCATCGTGCTTCGAAGCGGTTCCCTCGCCGGCGAACTGCCGGAGGCTCCCGGGAAAGACCGGGGAAGGCCACGGAAGGAGGGAACGGCTCGTGGCAACAGGCACCGTGAAGTGGTTCAACCCCGACAAGGGGTACGGCTTCATCACCCAGGACGACGGCCCCGATGTGTTCGTGCATTTCAGCGCGATCCAGGGCGAGGGCTACCGCAACCTGGAGGAGAACCAGAAGGTCGAGTTCGACGTCACGCAGGGGGACAAGGGCCCCCAGGCGACGAACGTACGCCCCGTGGCGTAACGGACCGGACCCACCGAGGGACCCGTCGCCGGGCGGCGGGTCCTTCGCCTTCCTACGACGCCTTCGACGACCTGAGGTACTTGAGCAGGCCGCCGGCCAGGAGCTGCTCGCGCTCGTGCTCGGCCAGGTCGTTCCGGACCGCGAGCTCGCGACCGTCCACGGAGATCGTGAACGTGTCGCTCCCCGCCTCGAGCTCCTCGCGGATCCTGGGCAGGCGCCAGGTGTCCCCCAGCTTCGCCATGCCGTAGACCTCATCGTCGATGAGCGCCGGCACGATGCCGTTGTTGATGAGGTTCCGGCGGTGGATCCGGTGGAAGCCCTTGGCGAACACGGCCCGCACCCCCAGGAACAGCGGCGCCAGCGCGGCGTGCTCCCGAGACGAACCCTGCCCGTAGTTGTCACCGCCCACGATGAACCCACCGCCCCACTCCTCGGCCCGGGACACGAACGCGGGGTCCTCCTTCTTGAACACGTACCGGCTGATCGCCTCGATGTTGGAGCGCTCGCCCATGACGATGACGCCATCCGGCGACATCGAGCCGGTGGAGATGTTGTCGGGGAGCACGATCAGCACCCTCCCCTCCAGTGCGTCCGGCAGATCCGGGGGGAGCGGCGGCGGTTTGATGTTCGGCCCGCGCCAGATCTCGATCTTCCCCGCCTCCTCGGGAGGCGGGGGGAAGATCAGCATGCTGTCGTCGACCCGGGGCTTCGGCACCTCGATCTTCGGGGGCTCCAGGTCGAGGTCGCGGGGATCGGTGATGACCCCGCGGACGGCCGTGGCGCCCGCCGTGGCCGGCGAGCTGAGGTAGACAAAGTCCTCATCGGTGCCGGACCGACCCTGGAAGTTCCGGTTGAAGGTCCGGACCGAGGGCTGGCCCGACGGTGGGGCCTGGCCCATCCCCACGCAGGGCCCGCACGCGGCCTCCAGGAGCCTGGCTCCGGCCCGGACGTACCGCTCCATCACGCCCGTGGACACCATCAGGTCCAGGGCCTGCCGGGAGCCGGGCGAGACCGTCATGTCCAGCCACTCGTTCACCCCGCCCCCCTCGTCCACGATGTAGGCCGGGATGGCCAGGTCGGCGTATCCGGAGTTCACCGAGGAGCCCACGCACACCTGGGCCACCTTCGTCCCGGCCACCTCGCGGACCGGGACCACGTTGTCGGGGTTCCGGGGCTTGGCGATCAGCGGCTCCAGCGCGGCCAGGTCGATGACCATCTCCTCGTCGTACGGGGCCCCCTGGTCGGGCAGGAGCTCCCGGAAGTGGTCGGGACGCTCCTGGGCCTCGAGCCACTGCAGGGTCCGCTCGTCGGCCGGGAAGATCCCGGCGGTGGCCCCGAGCTCCTGGATCATGTTGCAGATCGTGGCCCGCTCGGTGACCGAGAGCGTGGTCACCCCGGGCCCGTCGAAGGCGAACGCCTTCCCCAGGCCGCCCTTCACGGTCAGCCGGCGGAGCATCTCCAGGATCACGTCCTTGGCGGACACCCATCCCTGGAGCTCGTTCTCGAGGACGACCCGGACCACCTTCGGATACGTCAGCTCGAACGGGTGGCCGGCCATGACCACCGCCGCGTCCATCCCCCCGATGCCCAGGGCGATCATCCCCACGGCCCCGCCGGTGGTCGTGTGGGAGTCGGAGCCGACCATCGTCTGCCACGGCCGGTCGAACCGCTCCAGGTGCACGTAGTGCGAGATCCCGTTCCCCGGCCGGGAGAACACCGCGCCGTACCGCATCGAGCAGGTCTGGAGGAAGAAGTGGTCGTCGGGGTTCTTGTAGTCGAGCTGGATCATGTTGTGGTCGACGTACTGCGTGGTCTGGGGGACCTGGACGCGGTCCACGCCGAGCTGTTCGAACTCCTGCCAGGCCATGGTCCCGGTGGCGTCCTGGAGCAGGACGTGGTCGATCCGGTAGGCGATGACCTCGCCGGCCTCCAGGGTCCCCTCCACGAGGTGCTCCGACAGGACCTTCTGGACGATGTTCTGCGGCATGCTCGATCCCTCCACACCCATCCTATCGGGAGGAGGAACCGCTCCCTCAGCCGGGGCGACGAGCCGGCCTACCCAGCCCGGTGGCCACCACCACCACGAGGCCGGCCAGGGCCACGATCCCCCCCGCCAGGAACGTGCCTGGCCTGCCGATGCCGGCGGCCACGAACCCCAGCGTGGCCGGCCCGAGTCCGAAGGCGAGGTCGAGGAACGCGCTGGTGGTGCCCATCACGGCCCCTCGCTCGTTCGCCGGGATCCCCTCCACGGCCACCGAGAACAGGGCCGGGGTGAACAGGGCCACCCCCACCGCCATGACGATCGTGCCGGCGACGAGCCCGGCCGGCGTCCGCCACAGACCGATCATCGTCAGGCCCGAGGCCGACAGAACCAGGGCGATCCGGGTGGCCCGGGACGCGCCGATCCGGTCGGGGATCCGGGCGCCGACGCTGCGGATCACCACCACGATCCCGGAGAACAGGCCGAGGACCAGCCCGGCCCCTCCTATCCCGAGGTCCAGCGCGTACAGCGGCACGAACGCCAGGTACCCGGCCATCCCCCAGATCGCGGCCAGCAGGACCACGCCCGGGAGCAGCCCGGCCGGATGGACCAGCCGGTGCCGCTCGGGCGACTCCGGTCCCTCCGGCTTCATCGGGGGGAGCCGGAGCGACAGGGCCACCGCCACCAGGGCCAGCCCGATGGCCACCAGCCAGGCGGCCTGGAACCCCCACGCCTCGATCACCGCCTCGCCGATGAACGGCCCGGCTCCGATCCCGATGTACAGGGCCAGCGAAGCGAAGCTGAAGGCCTCCCCTCGACGTTCCGGAGGGGCCAGGTCCACGTTCGCGCTGAGGGCGCCGACGAAGAACAGCGCCTCGCCGACGCCGGTCAGGAGCCGCATCACCACCAGAACAGGGATCGAGGTGGCCACCAGGTACCCGACCACCGAGACCGCGAACATCGAGCCCCCGGCCACCATGAGGATCCGGCGTCCCTGACGGTCGCCGATCCTGCCGGCCCACGGGCGGAGGAAGAACGCCGATACGCTGAACGCCCCGATCACCAGGCCCACCCCGATGTCGCCGCCCCCGAGGGGTCCCTCGACGTACCGGGGAAGCGCCGGGAGAAGGACCCCGTCCGCGGTGAAGTACGCCAGCTCGGCCACGGCCACCGTGAGGAACGCTCGGGTGAACAAGGTGGGCCTGGCCGCGGTCCGGACCACTCCTTCTCCCCTCTCTCCCAGTCGTGCCGTCGGGCTCCGCATCGTCGTGCCTCCCTCTCCCAGAGGATGGCGGAGGGCGGGGTCCCCGGGCATCGGTAGGACTGCCCATTTCCGTCATGCTTACGGCCTCGAGGAGGAGGGGGAGTGTCCCAACCAGACCTCCGGCTGGCCGACCTTCTGGCCGCGCTGTCCGTGAGCACCGACCTGGCGATGGGCCAGGCGCCGGAGAAGGCCATCCGGGCCTGCGTGGTGGGCACGGAGATCGCCCGGCGGCTCGGCCTTCCCGACCACCAGGTCTCGGATGTCTACTACGCCACGCTGCTCAAGCACTTGGGGTGTACGGCCACGCCGCACGAGGAGCTCCTGTTCGGACCCGACGAGCTGGCCACCCGCCGGGTGGCAGAGCGCACCGACGTCGCCAACTCGAGGGAGCTCCTGACGCTCCTTCGGTCCACCGGCACGGGGACCGGCCCCGCACGCATCCGCTACCTGGCCAGGGCACTGACGTCGAAGAAGGAGAACGCCGAGATGCTCCGGGCCATCTGCGAGGTGGCCACCCGGCTGGCCGAGCGCCTCCGCCTCGGCACCGGTGTCGAGGAGGCCCTGTTCCAGAACCTGGAACGCTGGGACGGCAAGGGCGAGCCGAGGAAGCTGGCCGGCGACGAGATCGCCCTGCCGGCCCGGATCGCCGAACCGGCCACGCAGATGGTCATCTTCCACGGCCTCGGTGGGATCGAGGCGGCCACGGCGATGCTGGATCGCCGGGCCGGCGGGTGGTTCGACCCCACGGTGGCGGAAGCCGCCCGCGCGGCCGCTCCAGAGATCCTGGAGCGACTCGACGGGGGGGACCCCTGGGCCATCGTCCTGGAGGCGGAGCCACGGCCGGCGCGCCGGGTCCCGGAGACCCGCCTGGACGAGGTCGCGGCGGCCTTCGGCGACATGATCGACCTCAAGTCGACCTTTACACCGGGCCACTCCTCGGGCGTGGCCGAGCTCGCGGCCGGGGCTGCCGGGCGGATCGGCCTCGACGACACCTCGATCCGCAGGGCCGCCGCGCTTCACGACCTGGGCCGGGCCGCCGTCCCCATCGGGATCTGGGAGAAGCCGGGGCCGCTCACGGCGTCCGAGTGGGAGCGGGTCCGCGTCCACGCCTACCAGACCGAGCGGATCCTCGCTCGGTCTGAGGCCCTATCGCCCCTCGCTCCGCTGGCCGGGATGCACCACGAGCGACAGGATGGCTCGGGGTATCACCGCGGGACCCGGGGTGGCCAGGCCCCGCCGGAGGCCAGAGTGATCGCGGCGGCCGATGTCTATCAGGCCCTCACGCAGGCCCGGCCCCACCGCCCGGCCGGGTCACGAGAGGAGGCCGCCGAGGTGATCACGGCAGAGGCCTCCGCGGGACGTCTCGATCCGGAATGCGCCGGGGCCGTGATCGAGGTGGCCGGCCACCGGCAGGCTCGCCGGACCACGTGGCCGGCGGGGCTGTCGGACCGGGAGGTCGAGGTGCTTCGGCTGCTTGCCAGTGGCCTGGCCAACAAGGCGATCGCCGGACGCCTGTCGATCTCCCCGCGGACCGCCGAGCATCACGTGCAGCACATCTACGCGAAGATCGGAGCATCAACCCGAGCGTCCGCGACCCTTTTCGGGATGGAGCACGGGCTGCTTCGCGAGTAGCGGGAGGAGGCCGGGCGGAGCGCCCGGCCTCCTCCATGGCCCTTCACCCCACGATCGCTTCGGCCCTCGGTGCCTCCGCCCGGGTCGACCCGCCCCGGGGATCGCGAGGTCGGTGGACTGGTTGGATTCCGCCGGGCCGACCCGGCGGACGGGCGGAGGTGGTCAAGAGCCCCCGCCCGCGAGGGACGGCCCTAGCAGCCAGCCACCTCGGGGGTCGCAGGTCTTATCTGACAACGGACCACCTCCTTCCTCCCGTTGCCCCAATCTTCGGACGACGCGCCCCGTTTGGCAAGCAGCGTCCGGTTACGGTTCCGTGAACCGGGCGCCCGTCACCCGATAGCACTATCCCCCCGGCAGGGCCTTCCGGAGGATGAGTTCTGGCGATGCCGTCGTCTCGAGGCTGAACCGGATCTCCAGCATGGTGCCTCCTCTCCTCAGGGCGCCATGGCGCACCGCCAGCGGGCGGCGCATCGGTAGAGCTACCCCTAGGCGGGATCTGGTCACGGGAGCGCTACGACTGGTCCGGGCCGGGCGTGGTCAGGGCGGAGGTGGAGGACTCCAACGTGTTCGGCCCCGGGAGCTCATGGGAGCTGAGGGCGACGCCTAAGGACGGCGGCGGGGGCTCGAGCGTGGGCTGGACCACCCATCGCGTCGGCAAGGGGCTCAAGGGAGGGTTCCTGGTCCTGATGATGCGGCTGGCTGGCCGGAAGGAGCTGCAGAAGGGGCTCCGGCGGGCCCTGGAGGCACTCGAAGCGGAGAGCTAGCGGACCAGGCGGGACAGGCGGCGATCCGCGAGCACCTTGCCGCCGGTCTGGCAGCGGGGGCAGTACGTGACCTCGTGCGACTCGTACGAGACCCGGCGGAGGTCCTCCTCGCACCGAGGGCACGGCTTCCCATACCGGTTGTGCACCGTGAAGTGGTCGCCGAGCTTCGTGGGCAGCCCGCCGGCGCGCCGGCGCTCCACCTCGAGCGCTTCGTCCAGCACCGAGCGCACGGCGTCGAGGAGCGACCGCCGGGTTGACGGGTCCAGCGAGGGCAGCGTGGCGTAGGGTGAGAGCCGGGCCCGGTGGAGGATGTCGTCCGAGTACCCCCGGCCGATCCCGGCCACGGTCCGCTGGTCGCGGAGGATCGTGTGGATCCGCCGCGGATCGTCGCCCCGGAGGATCAGCTCGGCGAACGCGTCGTCGCCGGGCTCGGGGCCCAGCCGCTCCAGCGGCCCGTCATCCCCCGGCGCCAGTACCCACCAGCCGGCTCGCCGTTCGGTGCCGAACTCCTTCACCATCACCGAGGGGTGAGCCTCGAACCGCAGCCGGACCACGGCGCCCTTCGGCCGGGTGGCCCTGGGGGGATCCTCGACAACCACTCGCCCACCCTGGGATAGGTGGATCAGCATCCGGGGCCTCCCCAGGTCGAGCACGAGGTACTTGCCCCGTCGTCCGACCCGCTCGAGGCGCAGCCCCACCAGCGACTCCGGGGGCGGGTCGTGGGTCTTCAGGCCCGAGAACCCCAGCGGCTCGATGGCGGACAGGGCCGAGCCGGCGAGTAGCGCGTCGAGGCGCTCGGCCAGGGCCTGGACCTCGGGAAGCTCCGGCACGAGTTGAGTCTACGGTGACCCGTCCGAGGCGAGGCGACGGACATCCTCGAGCACCTCCGACGGATGCGACTCGATGTCCGTGACCCGGTAGGCCTTGCGGATCACCCCATCGGGATCGATCAGATAGGTCCGCCGCTTGGCGTACTCCGGCGATCGCTCATCGGGATGGCGCTTGGTCTCGTACGCCTCCCCCACGGCTCGGTCGACGTCGGAGAGGAGACGGAAGGGGAAGGAATGTTTCTCGGCGAACGCTCGGTTGTCCTCGGGCCGGTCAAAGGAGGCACCCACGATCGCCACGCCGGCTTCCTCGAACTCCGGGGCTCGGTCACGGAACCCCTTTCCCTCGACCGTTCACCCGGAGGTGAACGCCTTGGGGAGCCAGAAGAGAACCAGCCACCTGCCCCGGAAGTCGGACAACGACACCCGATCCCCGTGCTGGTCCGGCAGGGTGAACGCGGGCGCCGGGGTCCCCTCGGCCAGCATGGCCCAGAGTGTACCGGCGATGCGTCATATCGGGGGTCAGGCTATCGAATCCGACGCGAGTGCGAAGATTCGGAGACAATCCTCCCTTTCCGGCGAAACATCCTTCCGAATATCCCCCTCCGCATCGATGGATTGACTACCATCCCCAGAACGATCAAGGGGGATACGCGATGAGACCAGCAGTCAAGACGGCGGCCATCGGCATGATTGCCTTATCGCTCATGTTCATGGGGCTCGGCCTGGCCACCGCGGTCCACACCAACGAGGACTTCTTCGACTTCATCATCACCGCGAACGTCAACGACGACCCCGCCCCGGATCTCCAGGACCCTCGGGCCGTCGGGACGTTCCGCTACGAGCGCCACCTGACCACTCCCACGCTGGACGCGCCGGCCGGATGGGTCGACGGGGACCGCAAGGGATACTCCTGCGGCTATGCCTTCCTGGCCTACCGAAACTTCATCGTGGGACGGGTCACCTTCTCGCGGATCGACCCGCCAGACAGCACTCCCTACACCGTCGTGCTCGACGAATTCATGTCCGAGGGAGTGCGGAATTACGACGGCACTCTGAATACCCACGATATCCCCGCGGGAGGTGGCGAGCCGCGGCCAGCTCCAGGGATGTCGTGTCCGTTCCCGCTCGAGAAGTCATACGAACCTCTGATCGGGGACCCCGGTCCGTCGCCGGTCGTCACCTTTCATCACGGGCCGCACACCATCGAGATGCGGGACTTCGCCGATCGAGCTGACGTGAAGGGCATAGGGCCCGGCCACACGTTCGAGGTGGTCGCGGAGTCAGACACCCGCATCGAAATCATCGCGTACCAGGACGGCACTCCCGTTCTGGCGATCTACTACGATCTGATGACCACCGCGATCATCCCCGGGACCCAACATCCGGTAACCCTATTCTCGGGCACGCCCGAAGAACCGGAGCCCACCCCATCGCCCGAGCCCTCGTCGAGCGAGGAGCCGTCACCGGAGCCGTCGTCATCTCCGTCATCGGAGCCATCACCGGAGCCGTCACGGGAGCCGTCCCCCACCACAGGGATCCCGGGCGACGTCAACGGGGATGGGCGCGTGAACATCGAGGACCTGATCATCCTGGTCGACAACTGGACCGGTTAGCCTCGCGTTCCCCTGGTGGCCTGACGGGAGCGTGGGCCGGTCCGGCGAGTCGATCGGCGAACATCGCTGCGCTCCAACGACGATACCGGCGAACCGATGCATTAGGGTGAGCCGACCCATGTCCAATTCCGAGAGACCGAACGTCCCGGGCCGCCCCCTGACTCGACGGCGTGTTCTGCGACTCATGGCAGCCGTGGCCGGGGCCCTGGCCCTCGAGTCTCCCCATCAGCTCCTTTCCCGATCGGTGGCCCTTGCCAAACGGAAGCGCAAGCCCTCCCTGTGGAGCGACCCGGCCACGTGGAGGGGACGGGTCCCTCGTCCCAAGGATGTCGCCGTGGTGAGAGGGACGGTCGTGCTCGATAAGCACGTCCGGGTCGCCGGGGTCGTCATCAGGCCTCGCGGTCGCCTGATCTTCCATCCCCGGCGAAGCGTGAGCCTGACCACGACCGGCAACCTCGTGGTTGAGGGTCGCTTGGTCATGCGGCCCAAGAAGACGCATCGCTCCCACCGGATCACCTTCGCCCGCGTGGACGAGGCGGCGTTCAAGGGTGGGGGCCACGCGGTGCTCGGCTCCGACGTGGGCCTGTGGGTGATGGGCCACGGGAGGCTAACCCTCAGTGGGTCGCCGAAGCTCGCCTGGACCAGGGCCGTCGGCTCGATCGGCGCGGGATCCACGACTCTGGCGCTCCAGGACGACCCCGTTGGATGGCGCCCCGGGGACCTGATCCTCATCGCGCCGACCGCTTCGCCGGCGTCAAGCAGCCACACGTCGTTCGACTCCGCCAAGATCGCCGCCGTGAGCGGCAGAACGGTCACGCTTGCCTCCGCCACGGAACGGGACCACCCCGCCATCGACGCCGGAGAGGGCAAGGTCTTCACGGCGGAGGTGCTCAACCTCACCCGGAACGTGGTGATCGAGGGAAGAGATGGAGGGCGTGCCCACGTGTTCATCCATACTCACCGGCCACAGAGCATCCGGCATGCGGAACTGCGCCATCTCGGTCCCCAGCAGGGCAACGAGGGTGTGCTCGGCCGGTATCCGCTCCATTTCCATCACAGCGGGGACGGCAGCCGCGGCTCGATCGTCGAAGGGGTCGTGATCCGCGAGAGCGGGGCGCACGCGTTCGTCCCTCATCGCTCTCACGGGATCACCATGCGTGATTGCATCGCCCACCGTACCGTCGGGGCGGCCTACTGGTGGGACCCGCAGGACATCACCAACGACCTTCGGTGGGAACATTGTGCCGCGATGGAGGTCCTCCCCGAGAGCGGCGACTTCCACCGGCTCAGCGCCTTCGTCCTGGGCGAGGG
Organism: Actinomycetota bacterium; assembly: GCA_050692915.1. Lineage (GTDB taxonomy): Bacteria > Actinomycetota > UBA4738 > UBA4738 > CALAEC01 > CALAEC01. Next base: position 27,192 of record JBOGVU010000008.1, read on the forward strand.
TGAGCAACTCTCGGCGCAGCGATGCGTGGCGGTTGGCGTCATCGGAGGAAAGAACTCCTCCGGGTTCATCTGGCCGGAGAAGTCCGGGGACGTCTGGGGCTTCCAGGACAACATGGCCCACAACTGCGTGAACGGGGCGTTCGTGTGGCAGAACGGTCCGGAGTCCCACCCGATCCAGTCCTTCATCGCCTACCGGAACGAGAGCTTCGGGTTCCACCAGGGCGCGTATCGCAGCAGCTACCTGTACCGGGGCCTCACCCTCTACGAGAACGGTTCGGGAGGCATGAACCTGCAGGCCGTGCCTCCGGGAGGTGGCATCGAGATCTCAGACTCGCATATCGAGGGGGAAGGGCCTCTGATCGTCATCCAGGGCCACAACGACAAGGTGCCCCCTGAGACGGCGTACGTCGTTCGCCGCTCCGTCCTCCGGTCCGGGGGAACCAAGCTGGAGGTCCGAGGTGAAAGCCAACCCGACCAGGTCGACGTCCACGACAGCGGCCTGCTGGCCTCAGACGTGGACGTCTCGCCGGCTGCGATGGCGGACACCATCGTCCGCATCTACGAGAACGGTCAGCTGGTCGACACGGTCGAGCCATAGCAGCATGATCGACGCCACGGACTGGGCCAGGGACATCCTGATCCGGGCGCACGCCGCGGCACGACGGTTCAACCCCGACGCCACCATCCGGGTGGCTCGGGCCAGTGGCCAGGTCCAGGCCGTGCTGGCCGAAGCACCCGCCCCCGACGACCAGGCGCTCCGACTCGATGACGTGACCGTCTATGTGGAGGCCGGGCTGGAGGGACGGATCGATGTGGAGGAGCCGCACGACCGGCTGGTGCTGAGGCCGCCGGGGTCAGCACCCAACCTACGCCCGCGGCATTAGCCAGAGCGAAGCGTGGCCTTGGTTCGACGGTTGCTCGGCGAAGCTCAGTCGCCTGCCGGCATGAACCGCTGGATCCGACGGATCGCCTCGGCCACGCGCCCGAGGTGATCTTGTGTCATCCCGCTCCAGAGCGGCAGGGTCAGGACCCGAGCGGCGGCCCACTCCGTCACCGGGAGGGGACCGTTGGCCATGGCCTGGTAGGCCCGGGTCCGATGCACCGGCGGGGAATAGTATCGGCGGGTCTCGATCCCCTCCGCGGCCAGCGCCCCGGCGAGGGCAGCGGCCTCCACGCCGAACACCTCGTCGTCCACGAGGACGGTGAAGTCCTTGTACGTGCTCCGGTCTCCCGCGCGAACCTGTGGGAACGAGAGGCCGGGGATCGCCCCAAGGGCCTCCCGGTAGCGATCGGCCAATCCACTCCGCTGCCGCACCCACTCGTCGAGTCCATCCAGTGAAGCCAGCCCCACCGCCGCGTGCAGCTCGGACATCCGCGCGTTCAACCCGATGAACCGGACGTCGTAATCCTCGGTCTTCCCATAGTCCCGACCGAGACGACACCGCTCGGCAAGATCATCGTCGTTCGTGGCGATGATCCCTCCTTCCCCGGCGATCACCGGCTTGGTGGGGGTGAGACTGAACACCTCCGCGTCACCGAACCGCCCCACGGGCTCACCGCGGTGCGTGGACCCGAGGGCGTGGGCGGCATCGAAGAACAGACGGATCCCGCTCTGGCGAGCGCTCTCCGCGAGCCCCTCGATATCGCACGGCGTTCCGAACGTGTGGGTGGCCAGGATCGCCGACGAACGCATCCCGATGGCCCGCATGACCGCACCCGGGGAGAGGGTGAGAGTGTCACGGTCGATGTCCGCGAAGCGAGGATGGAGCCCGTTCCAGGCCACGGCGTGGGCCGTGGCCATGAAGGTGAACGACGGCAGGACCACGTCGCCGGTGAGGTCGGCGGCCCTGAGGACGAGCATCAACCCGGCCGTGCACGACGAGACCGCGACGGCGTGCCTGACACCTACGCGCTCAGCCACCGACCGCTCCAGCTCTCGGACGTGGGGGCCGTTCGTCAGGTTCCCGCTCCGGAGGATCCGGAGCAAATCTTCGGCCACCCTCTCCGGGTTCGGGATGGTCGGCCGGGCCAGCGGGAGGCCCTCGGGGAACAGCGGTCGGCCACCAAGCAGGGCCGGCGGACCGGACAGCTCGAGCGTGCTCATGGTCGCCCCGCCAGGGCGCCCGTGAACCACTCCACCGTGGTCCGCAGTCCGCCGGGCACATCCACGGTGGGCCGGTAGCGCAGGAGCTGTGCGGCGCGGTCGATCGACGCCTCGGAATGGCGGACGTCACCGGGGCGTGGCTCCGCGAACTCGGGCTCCAGCTCCCTCCCCAGGATCGCGTTGAGCATGGCCACCAGGTCCCGCAAGGATGTCCGAGCGCCGCAGGCCACGTTCATGACCTCACCCACGGCGGCCGGCCCGGCCTTCGCCGCCGACATGAGGGCACCCACGGCGTTCTCCACGTGGGTGAAGTCCCGGCTCTGGCCACCATCTCCGAAGATCACCGGCCGTTCCCCGGCCAGCATCCGGGTGATGAAGCGGGGGATGACTGCCGCATACTCGGAGTCAGGGTCCTGACGCTCGCCGAACACGTTGAAGAAGCGCAGGGAGACCGTCTCGAGTCCGTAAACACGGGTGAACGACTGACAGTAGGCCTCCGCGGCCAGCTTCGCCGCCGCGTACGGCGAGCGAGGTGCGGGAGCCATGCCCTCGTGCTTCGGAAGGGTCGGCACGTCACCGTAGATCGATGATGATGAGGCGTAGACCACGCGCCTGACACCCGCGTCTCGGGCCGCCACCAGGACGGCCAGGGTGCCGCCCACGTTCACGCCGTTGGTCCGGATGGGGTCTTCGATGGATCGGGTCACCGACGGCAACGCGGCCAGGTGAAATACGATCTCGGCCCCGTCCATGGCCCTCCGCGTGGCCGCGACGTCCTGCACGTCCTCGTGGTCGAACCGAACGTCCTGCTGAACACCTTCGAGGTTGGCCAGCTTGCCGGTGGACAGATCGTCCACCACCCTCACCCGGTGGCCTTCGCCGAGGAGCGCGCGGACGAGGTTGGAGCCGATGAACCCCGCTCCTCCGGTCACCATAACGTCCATCAGGTCAACTCCTCCGCGCTGTCAGCCAAGGCCCTGGAGCGATCCTTCGCCCAGGGCCTCAGGGTAGGATGTCGGGCCCCGCTCGCCATCGGTCGAGTGACGTAGCCGTGGTGCGTCAGGCGACGTAGACGGTCCTGGTGGGGCTCCTGCACAACGGGGGCGAACGGGGGGAAGTCGCACGGAAGCGCGCCTACGTCTGGAAGGAGAACGCCTCGAGCACCTCCGTGAACGACGACCCGCTCTGGGGCCCGCCCCCGGCCACGTAGATCGTGCCGGCGATGGTGCCCGCCACGGCACCGTGCCGACCGGTGAGCATCGGACGCAGGGTTCGCCATGTATCGGTCACGGGGTCGTACTCCTCGTTCTGGGAGAAGGCCGCGGCGCCCCCGCCCTCTCCCCCCATCACCTGGGCCCGGCCGCCAAGGGTCCCGACCACGACCGTCCGTCGTCCGGTCGGCATCGGGGTCCGATCGACCCACGTCCCCGTGGCCAGGTCGAACATCTCGACGGTGTTCAGGGCGCCGTTCACGGTCGACCCATCGGCGTTCCGGGTCCGTCCGCCGAACACGTAGAGCTTTCCGTCGAGCACGGCGGAGCCGGGGTTGTCGCGTCGAGTGGACATCGAGGGGGCTGAGCTCCACGCCGAGGTGGTCGGGTTGAACACCTCCATGCTCGCCAGGGAGGCGCCGTCCGAGCCCATCCCACCCAGCACGTAGATCCGGTCGTTCAACACCTTCGCAGCCGCGCCGCCGCGGGCCACGGCCATCGGCGGCAGGGAGGTCCAGGCTCCCGTCGACGGGTCGAACACCGACGCGTTGGTCACGGCCCCGGAGAACGGGCCGGTCGATCCCCCGAACGCGTACAGCTTGCCGTTGTAGGCCACCACCGCCGGGTTCTCCACCGCCGGCCCTGGCAGCGGTGCGGCCGTGGTCCACGCGTTCGAGCTCGAGTCGTACACGTACACCGTGGAGTGTGGGCCGGCGCTGGTCTTGCCGCCCACGACGTACAGCTTCCCGCCCAGGGCGGTGCCGCCAGCATCCAGCACGGATGCCGGCATGGCTGCCTTCGTGGACCAGCACCCCGTGTCGATCGGCTCGAGTGTGGTGACCTTGCTACCGCCGAGCTCGCCCACGAAGATCTTCCCCCCCGGCCCCAGCGCCAGCGGGAGCGGGTCGTTGAAGCCGCCGATGAGCCTGGAGCCTGCAACGACGCTCGAGCCGTCGGGCGACAGCCTGACGCGCGTGATGTCATCCCCGACCGAGTAGTTGGCGATGAGCAGCTCGTTCTTGAGATCTCCGCAGAACGCGTCGGCCATGTACTCCACCGTGCCGTTCGATGACCGGTTCATCCCCAGGTTGAAGATCGGAGGCACGTAGTTGGACGGGGCCGAGACGCCCTGGTAGCTGCCGTCCTTGAACACGCACTCGCTCCGGTACGGGTTCGGATGCCCGTAGTACTTCCCCTGTTGGATCTTGAGGAGGATGTCGGGCTGCTCCCCCGGGTTGTCTCCTCCGTTCTTCCACGACGTCGGGTCGCCGAAGCCGAAGCAGGGAGGCGTAGGAGAAGGCGGGAACGTGCCCGTCACCCCGAGGCCGTTGTCGGGAGCGTACATCGACCCGTTGCTGTGGAACACGAAGTCGTAGGCGTTCCGCAGCCCCGTTGCGTACGTCGCCACGTCACACGGAGGCGGCCCGAAGATATCGTCCGGGTTGTGGCAGGAACCGTCGAAGGAGGGGTTCCGGACATCCGCCACCAGGATCGCCGCGGAGAGCGGCTGCTCCTCCATGGTCCCGAACTCGGTGTTGGCCTCGTTCGGTGCTCCGGCGCCGGTGTTCCCACCCTGGGCGATGTACAACTTGCCGTCGGGACCGAAATGGATCGAGTTGATGGCGTGATTCGCCTTGGCCCTGGGGAGGCCGGTGATGACGTCCTGCCGAGTGGTGAAGCCGGCCCCCGACAACCGAGTGACGGTGCTCGAGTTGGGGGTGCCGTTGTTGAGCGAGGGGCTGGAGTGTGACACCCACAGGATCACGTTCGTGGGCGTTGACAGCGGATCGACCGTGATCCCCAGCGTGAGCCGGCTGCCCAGAGTGGTGATCACCTGATCGGCCACCGGCTGGTTGGTCGCTCCGAGCGTGATGGCGTGGATCTTTCCGAGGAGCTCGGCGACGTACAGGCGCCCATCAGGACCCCACGCCATCGACGTGGGGTTCGGGACGCCGAACGAGGAGGACGAGAACGAGATCCCGCCGGCACTACCGTCGGGGCCGGAGATCGCCGCTTCCGCGGTCATGGTGAACTCGTCGAAGCTGTAGACGAGAGGGCTGGGCCCGTTCCGGTGGCTCGCCAGGATCCCTCCGAAGCTCCTGGTCCCGATGGTCGGGTCGATCCCGGCGGCATCGAAGCTGAAGAACTCCGGCGGCGCCGTGAACGTCTTCAGCGGTTGAAGAGCACCGCCGTCGATCTGATACGAAGCCTCGACGCTACGATCGGTGGGGTTCGCGCGGAGCGTCAAGCCCACTCTCGAGCCGGTGAGGTCCATGACGCCAGACTTCTTGCTGCCGCTCTGGGAGCCGGCCTTCTCCATCAGGGCCTCAACGACGGTACCGGACGTCGTGGACAGAACGACCAGCTTGATGTAGTTGTCCTCGTCGTTGCCGAACCAGAGCCCGGCCTGCTCGAACTTGCCCGTGCCCGCCGGTGGATTGACGAGGACCGTCTTCAGTCGAGTGATCTGGCTGGGCGCATCGAACCCGATGGACAGCGCGTTGTCCTGGGAATTGGCGGCCCCGCTGGCCAGCCCCTTCGTGGTGGTGATGCGCAGGACCTCCGAAGATGGGTCGACGGCGAGCTTACCCGGGATGTAGCCGGTCCCGTTCGACGTGGGCGGAAGATAGGTGAACCCCGTGCCGACGCCGGCTCCATCGAGGATCTTCCCGTGGTCGCTGGCGTAGTCCAACGTGTAGGGAGCGTCGACGAGGATCTCGCTGCATGCAACGGGTGAGCAGCCACCAGGGTCGCCCACGGTCAGCGAGACGCTGAAGGTCGCGCTCTCATGGCCCGGCGAACCGGCCTGAACCGTGGCCGAGTACGTCCCTTCCGTGAGCCCGGTCGAATCCACCGCGACGGTGATCGACGCCGGCGTCGTCCCGCTGGTGGGGGTCACGCTCAGCCACGAGGTGGTCTCCGACAGGGAGAACGAGGTGGCCGCCCCATCGTTCGTGGATAGGACGGTCTGTGTCGAGGCCGTCTCGCCCGGGAGGAGGCTGAACGATCCCGAAGGCGGATCGAACACCAGACCTCGGATCGAGAACGTCCCGCTGACCACCTCGGTGGTCGAGTTCGAGAGGTCGATCGCTGCGGTGACGATATGAGAGCCGGGGGAGAGGGCCGACGTGTCGAACGGCTTGGCGGTGCCGTTGCTGGCGGTCCCGGCGAAATCCCAGGGAGCGTTCTTCTCGATCAGACGTGGAGAGCCCGTCATCTGCGGGTCGTCCAGGAAGAACCGCACCCTGCTGATCCCCGAGGCGGCGGGGACGAAGATGTACACGTTGCCCAACAGCACGGAACCTTCCAGCGGCACCGGGGAAGACCGGTCGGATGAGAGACTCACGTCCAGCTCGTGGGTCGACGGAGGGGGCGGGGGGGGCGGGGAGCTGTCACCCACGGTGAAGGTTGCGCTCACTGAGACGGTGGAGCCATCGGAGCGATCGATCGACGCGGTGACGACATGGGATCCCGACGCCAGGCTCGACGCGTTGAAGGCCTTCGCCGTCCCGTCCTTGTTCGTACCGGCGAAGTCCCAGGGGGCGTTGTTCTCGATCACTCGTGGCAAGCCGCTCATCTGAGGGTCGTCCAGGAAGAACCGCACCCTGGTGATCCCCGCGGAGTCCCGTAAGAGGATGTAGACGCTCCCCGAGAGCTCCGCTCCTTCCAACGGCGTGGGGGAAGACCGGTCCGCCGAGAGGCTCATCTGAAGCTCGTCCGCGGCCTGCGCGGAGGCCGGAACGGCCAGGGATGCGAGGAGCAAACAGCCCAGAAGGACCGAGAGGGAACCGAACCAGGCGACTCGCCTGGCCCCCTTCTCAACCATCGCCCGGCCGACCCGGAGCCTCAGGCGTGTCCCGTGGCTGCTGTTCCTCCCCAAGGACTTCACGTTACCGCGGCTGGCCCCGGGCTCCATACGACTCCGGACGTACATCCCCTACGCTGCGTTCAGCACTCGGTGGCCCCGTCAGCCCGGATCCCGGGATGCGGGGGGGCCCTCTGGTGCCACGGGCCGCCGGGACCACAGCCAGACCCCCCACCAGGCAGCCAGAAGGACTCCGATCCCGAGCAGGAACACCCCCGCCAGGACCGGCAGGAAGGACACCAGGATGGCGCCGGCGGCGCAGACGGTTCCCAGCGCCCAGAACGTCACGGTGGAGGCCGTTCGTCCCCATCGAGCTGCCACCAGATCGTACGAGTGGAGCCGATCGCCGCCAGCCAGGTGCGCCCCGGAGGTCAGTCGCCGGCCGACGCTGAAGGCCACCTCGAACGCCGGGATCCCCAGGGCGGCGCCCGCCGCCAGAAGGCCTCGGAGTCCTTGGGCCTCCACGGCCCACGCTGCCAGGACCGCCAGCAGCGTGCCCACGGCGTAGGCCCCCCCGTCGCCCAGGAAGATCCGCGCCGGCGGCCGGTTCCAGGCCAGGAACGCCACCAGGCCCCCGGCGAGCGCGAGCCCCAGCGAGGCGCCCTCCCCGTTGCCGTGCAGCGCCAGGACCGCGGCGACACCCAGGCCGGAGATGGCGGCGACCCCGCCGGCCAGTCCGTCCTGTCCGTCCATGATGTTGACGGCGTTCGCGCACGCCAGAACCAGGAGGATCACCCCGACGCCGACGGCGAGGCCGATCCCATCGATGCCGACGTTACCCGCGACGAGGATCACCCCGGCGCCACCGATCAGAGCGACCCGAAGGAGCGCCGGGAGCTGGAAGCGGTCGTCCAGGAGCCCGACAGCTAGCGACAGCACAACCGCGGCCACCACGGGCCAGGGAAGCCCTCCGCGCACGAGCAGCTGCGCGGCCATGGCAGAGGTGATGCTGGCCACCCCCCCGAGCAGCGAGATCGGCTCCACGTGGATCTTCAGGTCGTCGCCGGCGGGCCGGTCCACGATCCCCAGGGCGAGACCGGCCCACCGGGCGAGGGGCGTCAGGGCCAGCCCCACAGCGAGAGCGATCACGAACGGCACGGGATCTTCCAGACGTTGCTGGCCGCCTCACCGTGCAGGTGGATGCGGCCGATCGGGCGGAAACCGAGCCGCTTGTAGAAGCGGTTCCCCCCCTCGTTGTCGGCTCCCACGACGACCTTGACCTCGCCCGCACCTCGTGCCCCGAGTTCCCGAAGCAGCGGGCGAACCAGTCGTTCGCCCAGACCGGCCGACCGGTGCACCGGTTCCACCGCCACCGCCAGGAGCTCGGCCTCCGGCATGGAGCCCGAGTCCTGCGGGTAGCGGGCCGTCTCCCAGAGCCGCCGGAGCATGCCCCGCCTGAAGAGTCGAGGGAGCGCCGAGAGACCGGCGACGATCCCATGCCGGACTGCGAAGCGCCGGTAGAACCGACGCACCGATGGTGTGCCGGCCACGAAGCCGACCACGCCTCGTCCCGACCTGGCCACGAGCACGACGGCCTCGGGGTCGGCGATCATGGCCCGATACAGCCGCCGGAGGAAGGCATCGCCGAGCCGGGGAAGGAAGGCGTCGGGCAGGGAGCGCCGGTGGAGCCGTGCGATCGCGGCGGCATCGCCCGGCCTGGCTGGGCGGACGGCCTGGGGCCCCCCTCCGGCTCCCTGGAGGCCCTTCTCACCCAGGAGATCCCGGTAGGTTCGGACGACAGTCTGCAGGACCCGCCGCTCGTCGAACCGCTCCTCGGCCCGCTGCCGTGCCGCCTTCCCCATCCTCTCCCGCAGCGCCGGGTCTCGGACGAGCTCGAGGATGGCCTCGGCGAGACGACGCGGGGCCCGGGGCGGGACCAGGATGCCCTCCACCCCATCGCGTACCACCTCGCGGCATCCGCGGATGTCGGTGACGACCAGCGGGCGGCCCATCGCCGCGGCCTCGATGGCGGATCGCGGCACCCCTTCTCGCCAGGACGGCAGGACGAACACGTCCATGAGTGCCAGCAGGTCCCGGACGTCCTCCCGCCACCCGGCGAAGATCACGTCCTCCCGGGCCCGATCGACCTCCGCGGCCAGGATGGCATCCGGCTTAGCAGCGTCATGGTCACCGGCCAGGAGGAACGCGACCCCGTTGGCCTCAGCCCGGACCTGCTTCGCCGCCGCGAACAGCTCCCGGTATCCCTTCTCGGCCACCAGGCGACCGACCGTACCGACTATCACTGCGCCATCGGGGATCCCGAGCTCGGTGCGCAGGGAGGCCCGGCGTTCGGGTGAGACGGCGTCTGGGTCGAACCGCTCCACGTCGGTGCCGTTGCCGAGGAACACGGTACGCCCGGCCGGCACGAGCCCGATGCGCCGAACCCACCGGAGATCCTCCTCGCTCTGGAAGAGCTCCAGGTCGCTGAACCGAGCGGCCAGACGCTCCAGCCCAAGCACACCGACGCGTTTCGGCCAGGGGTCCTCCGGCATCGCGTAGAGGCCATGGACGGTGTTCACGACGATCGGGACGCCCGCGAGCCGGGCCGCGATCCGTCCAAGGATCCCGGGCTTCGGGTTGTGGGTGTGGAGGATGTCCACCCGCTCACGCCGCAGGATCGAGCGGAGCTCCCAGAAGGCCCGGACGTCGGCGAGCGGATCCCACGAGCGCGTGACGCTCCTCCACGGGACGTGGCGGATCCCCTCCGCCTCGATGGCCGGCACCCACGGCCCCGGCGCGCTGATCGCCAGTACCTCGTATCCCTCCTCACGGAGACACTTCATCTGCTCCAGCAGCAGGAACCGCAGCGTGAGATCGACCGTCGTCACGTGGGCCACGCGGACGGCCGGGCCTGCGAGGTCGCTCGGGTCGGAGGTCATGTGCGAGCCCAGGGACCCCGTCGAAGGATCCGGTAGGCGAGGCCCTCCCCATCGAGCATGCCCCGGGCCTTCGCCTCGAAGAATCGGACCCCGTCGTTTCGAAGGACGGGCGCCCGCCCCAGGCGGTACGGATCGATGCGACCCCGCCGGTTCGTTCGCCACGCCTCGAGCGCGGCGGACTCGAACTGGGCCCGGGCCGCGACCTCCGCCGCCGGCGAGGCCACCGCCCATGGGTACGCGAAGTGCCGACAGGCCACCCCGAGCCGGTCTTCGATCAGGGCCTTGGACCGGCGCATCTCCTCACCGGCCTCAGGCTCGGTGGCTCGGGACAGGTCGGCGTGGTTGTGCGTGTGCGACCCGATCGTCACAAGCCCGGTGGAGATCGCCTCCTCGAGCTGCGACCACTGAAGCGCCTCCGGTCCCTCCCCAACCAGGCCGGTAGCCAGGTACAGGATCGCCGGGATCCGGTGCTCGACCAACACCGGGACGACGTGCTCGTGGAAGTCGGCGAAGCCGTCGTCGAAGGAGACCACGACGCCACCGCGGTCGGACAGGGCCCTATCGAGAGAGAGGACCACCTCCCGCTCCACCAGCCGCTCCATCTGTGTCCGGAAGAGGTCGAGCGGCACGTCGATCTCACGGTCTCCCGCGCCAACCCGGTGATACAGGAGGATGACCACGTCGTCGGGCCGTCGTCCTCGGATCAGCCCCCACGGAAGGGCAGCTCCCTTCGCCACCTTCCGGAGGGTCCCTCCCGGCCGCAGGTGCCGCCCTGGGAAGGACGTGGCGCTCCCCACCAGCGCGGCCACGGTGATCGGCAGCGCGGGGAAGTGGAGCAGCGAGTCGAAGCACGCGAGCACTCCGAGGGCCGAGAGGGCCGTGGCGGCAACCACGCCCCGGCCGGGGTCTCCGGCGCCGGCCAGTCGTAGGAGACCCCACAAGAACACGCCCAGGAGCAGGACGAACCCCGGGATGCCGGTCTCGGCGCCGTGCTCCAGGAAGGCGTGATGCGCGTGTCGAGCGTCGGGGTCAGACCAGGCGGTCATGCTCTCTGAGCCGAACCGGCCCGGTCCCACCCCCACCACCGGGTGCTCGATCATGAGATCGAAGGCCTCGTTCCAGAGGGCCACCCGTCGTTCGCCCAGGAAATCGGCAGACTCCGCGCGATCCAGAGCCCCGACCACCACCGTGCTGGCCACCGCCGCCACCAACGTCACCGCGGCGAGCGCCGACACGAGGCGCCCGGAGATCCGTCGTGCCGCCACCACGGCGGCCACGGGGAGCGCCGCCGCGACCAGTGTCGCCGCTCGCGCCTGTGCAACCAGTGGCACTACGGCAAACACCACGGCCGCAACCAGGGCCGAGACCCTGAGCACTCGCCGCCCGGCCAGCATCGCGAACATCACCGCGGCCGCGCTGGCGACCACGAAGAAGGCCGCCTTGGCGTTCGCGTACCCGAGCACCGGCGTGACGGCCTTCCCCGTGAAGACCTCGAAGGGAAGGAACACCACGGCCGCCCCTCCGATCGCGGTCACCGCGGCGGGAACCAGGATGGGGCGAAGGGATGCCGTCAGGCGTCCCACACCGTAGGAGAGAGCAACGACGGCTGCGAGGGCCACGGTTCCCCACGGGCGACCACCGACGGAGATCGCAGCCAGGACCGTCCATCCGGCCAGCGCCACCGCCAGCGCGAGCCCGAGGCGATCGATCGGATCCAGCCCTGCGGTCGATCCCCGGCCATCCGGGTGCGCTCGGGGGATGGTTCGGGGGAAGGACTCGACTCGATTCATCGAGGCGCCGGCTCGCTCCCTCGATCCTCGAGCGGGACGGCCGATGGCGACCGGCGCCGAACCTCCCTGGTCACGATCGGAACGCACACCAGGACCAGGAACAAGGGAAAGAGTTGGGCCCGCTCCCGAGCGAGCAGCCCGAAGTTGGCGAACGCCGAGAACGCCAGGATGAACAGGCCCGTGTAGGCGATGGCCATGGCGATATACGGTTGCCGGCGGATCGAAAGGATCGCCGCGCCGATCCAGCGCCATCGGATCAGGCAGAGAGCCAAAAGGAAGGTCGTCTCCAGTGAGGCCGCCAGCGACTGAGCGTTGTTGACCTCGAACAGGAAGGGGCGGAACAGGACGGTGGCGGCGGCGAACGGAGCCCGAGCCGGAGATTCCAGAGCGGAGGGCACGAACTCGGAACCTCCCTGGCTGGTCCGCTCCGACGTCTGGCGGAGCACTGCCGTCACCCCTCCCTGCGTCTCGATGGACGACGCCTGCAGGAACCGGTCCGCACGGATCACCAGCACCACGGCAACTGCCGTCACGGCCGTGAGGCCGACCACCTTGGCCAGGGTGGCGAATCCGCCCAGCTCCGGGCGGGACCGCCGGAACAGATAGCCGGCCGCGAGGGAGAGCGCCAGGATCCCGGCCACGTGCGGACGGACGATGGCCGCCAGCCACAGGCCCAGTCCGGCCACCACGAGGCCCCTCCAGGTTCGGCCGCTGAGGATCCGGGCCGCGCCGAGGGCGGCGATGCCCAGCGCGAACATCATCCAGGCCTCCTTCCCGATGCTCGACGGCCAGAACACGAGGGTCGGCAGGAAGAAGACCAGCTTGGCGTAGGAGCGGTGTGCTCCCTCCGGGACGGCCAAGCGGAACGCCCGGTAGAAGAAGAACAGGCCCCAGAACCCGAGCCACGAGAAGACCACGAACCCGCCCAGGCCGGTGGGCCCGATGAACGTGTACACGATCCCGGTGAGGAACCTGATGAAGTTGGTGCCGCTCAGGGAGTCGAGCCCGGTCTGGAAATTCCCCAGCTGGAAGTTCTCGGCGATGCGGGCACCGTTCTCATGGTAGGCGGCGGCGTCGGCGATCCCGCCGTAGACGTCGAAGGCCACGTAGTACCTGACCACCGAGCCGATGAACTTCGCCAGGAGCGCGAGGACAAGGATCCAGAAGATCCACCGGTCACCCTCGAGCTTCGCCTGCCGGGAGAACACCGGCAGCGACATCGCGAACAGGATCGGACCCACTACCAGGGCCCCTGTAGCTTCCGGGCCCCCGACGGCCCCCAAGAGCACCAGGACGCCTACCAGGACCGCGGTACCCGCGATCGCCAGGACCGGCACCCACGACGAGGCCGGAAACCCTCTGCGGAGCCGGGCGGAATCGGCCAATCAGAACACCTCCAGGTCGCCCAATCGGAGGGCCCATGACCCCAGCTCGCCAGGATCCGGCACCAGGTCCTCCCGAAGCGGCCTCACCACCATCAGGACCCCCCGAGGAACCTTTACGAAGCCCGCCAGGCGGGCCGCTCGATGGGCCGCGGAACCCACGGGGAAGGAGCACGTCACGAGGTCAGCCGGAGCCGCCCGGGCCGCTCGGCGCAGCAGGCCGCGAGCGGTGTGGACGTCGCTCGCGGCGACCAGGACGTCGGCGATGGTCGTCTCCCAGAGCCCCCGGCGAGGCCGCACCCTGAAGAAGGCCAGGCCTCGAACCCGACCGCCTTCCTGCTCGTCCACCGCCCGATAGTCGAGGAGAGGCGCCCGGCCGTACCTCCACCACAGGTACTCCGGCGACCTCGTCGTGGCCAGTCGACCCGTCGGGCGCTCCGCCACGGAGAGCAGGTCGGCCAGCCCCCTCGCTCCCTCAACGATCTCTGCCGCGGGCGCCGCCACCGGCGCCGGGCGCGGCCCGGCCGCCGCGGAGCGGCGCAGGCCTCGGATCGAGGACAGGAACCTGCGGGGCCGGACCCAGACCGGGACCCGCCCGGCCGGCCGCCACCCCATCTTGAGGTAGCCGGGGAGGCTCTTCTCGTTCGGCGTGTTGAACACGAGATCCGCCTCCTCACCCAGGACCTCAAGGGCCGCCAGAGTGAGCTGCGAAAAGATCCCACGGCCCCGATGGTCAGGGTGCGTAGCGGTATCGACCGGCCGGACCGCGCGAACGGGCTGCCCATCGACGTCGAAGCGCCACCTGAGGAAGGCACGGAGCCCGACGATCCGGCCGTCCGCTTCACAGACGAGCATGAGGGAGCGTCCGAACGGGCTCTCCAGGTGCTTCCAGCGAAAGAACTCGGCCGAGCGATGCCCGGCGGGTCCCTGGCCGAGCGCGGCCACGAGCAGCGCCAGCACCTCGGGCTCGTCCTGGTCACGGTACGGCCTGATCTGGAGCGTCGAGGCTGCCGGTTGGCCCACGTCAGGCCTCCCTGACTCTCGGACGCGACCTGGACCCGTAGGACCCATCCGTGCGAAGGGTGGGAGGAACGGTCCGGCCCAGCCGCCCGCGCCAGGCGTCGGCACACGCGCGGGCATTGAGGCGGAGAGCCCGCCAGGCCTGAACGGGCTGGCGGAAGGCGTTCAGCGCAGGCTTCGCCACCCCATGAACGAGGGAGAGGCGCAGGGCGGTTCCCCGCCACCCCTGCGATCGACAGATCCAGACCAGGTTCCGGAGGCTGTAGTAGTTCCGCCAATGGATGCCGCCGATCCTCGCCGAGGGACGCGGAGTCATCCCGATCCGTCCGAGCCGGCGTCGCTTCTCCAGCTTGATCTGTCCCAGCATGTACAGCGTCCAGCCCTTCGCACGGAGCCGAAGGCCGAATTCCAGGTCGTCGAAACCGAAGAACAGGTCAGAGCGAAACGGTCCGACGTCACGGATCGCCGTCACCCGATAGAGCGGGAACTGATTCCCACCGATGACGTCGACGGGGACGGCGCCGTCCAATTCGTTATCGGGGATGCGAACGAGACGACCCCGCCTCCTGTCGAAGCGCGAACCGCCGGTCCCCGCGCCCGCCACCCACGGGTCAACGCTGACGAGCTCGGCAGCGAACGTCCACACCTGTCCCACCCAGTCCGACTCCCACGGCGGATCGTCATCGTCGAGGAGGAGGACCCAGTCCGTCTCATCGGCCATCTGGAGGACCCGGTCCATCCCGGTGCTGATCCCTCCGGCCGGACCGGAGTTCTCCGCCGCGGCGATGTACGTCGCCCCGAATCCCAGATCGGCGTAGGACTGGACGAGCGAGCGGTTCCGTTCATCGGGCGCGTTGTCCACGACGAAGAGGTGATCGATGGGCCGCTCCTGAGCGGACAGCTTCTCCAACATGGTCGCCAGGGCGTCCGGACGGCGGAAGGTCACCAGGACCCCGTGGAGCCTCCCTTCGGGGATCATCGGACCATCCGTTCGTAGAGCTCGACGTACCGATGAGAGACGGACCCGATGTCGAAGCGACCCCGGCACCTTTCCCGGGCAGCCTCCCCCAACGCCCGCCTGGCGTCCTGGTCCCCGAGCAACCGCGCCGCCGCAGAGGCCAACGCTGCGCGGTCGCCCCGAGGGACCAGCAGGCCGGTCACGCCGTCGAGGACGATCTCCGGCACGCCGGCGACCGCGTACGCGGCAACGGGGACCCCCGACATCCCCGCCTCGATCAGGCACCCTGGCAGACCCTCGACCCGGCTGGCCAGCAGCATCACGTCGACGGCGGTTAAAAGGTCCGGCACGTCCTCTCTGGAGCCGAGAAGGAGGACCCGCCCTTCGAGGCGGCGGTCCTGCACCGCCCGCTCCAGCGCGGGCCGCTGCGGGCCGTCCCCGACGAACAGATGCATGGCATCGGGGCGCTCGGCCTGGACGGCCTCGAAGACCTCGAGGTGGGCCAGGGGGTCCTTCTCCCAGGTCAGGGCGCCCAGGGACAGCATGAGCGGAGCCGACGGAGGGACTCCCAGAGACTTCCTCACGGCTCCACGATTCGTTCGCGGTCGGATCCGGGCGGGATCGACCGCGTTCGGGATCACCGAGACCCTTTCCTGTGGGACGGAGAAGACCTCGATGGTCTCCTCCCTCAGCGCCTCAGCTACCGCCACGATGTGGCTGGCTCGCCGCATCAGGTGCCCGTGTGCGATCCGGCTCAACCCGCGGGTCATGGCGACCGGTGCCGACCCGATCCTCCGGTAGACGACCGGCGCCCCGTTGACGTGGGACAACACGACATGCTTCAGGGACTCTCCGCCGTGTGCCTGGATCACGTCGGGAGCCCATTCGCGGGCCGCGTCCCGCAGTTGGCCTCCGATACGGCGATCGAACCGAACGCCGGGAAGTCGTCGCCGTCTCGATCTGAGGATCGTGGTCGGCTCCTGATAGTCCACCCAGGGGGCCCGCCCCTCGCGGAGGACGATCACCCGCTGGGTCAGGCCCGCCCGGCCCAGACGGGGCACGAGATCGCCCGCGAAGAGCTCGGCCCCCCGGCGCTCAGCACTGGCGACCACGTGAAGGACCTTCATGCGGCCACCCGGCCGGGTCCCCGGGACGCCGCCACCGAGCGGTAGAGCTCCACCATCTGGGGGACGACGCTCTCCAGCGTGAAGCGCTCCTCGAACCGTCGACGGCTGGCACGTCCGAACGCCTCCCGCTGCTCGGCCCGGTCGAGGAGAGCCCCGATGGCCCCGGCGAGGGCATGGGGGTCCCCCCGGGGGACGAGGACTGCGTTGCGCCCCTCCTCGACCACCTCTCTGATCGCCGGGACGTCCGAGGCCACGATCGGAAGGCCCAGGGCCATGGCCTCGATCAAGGCTCCACCGAAACCCTCGTACAGGGAGGGGAAGACGAACAGGTCCGCCGCCGCCAGGAGGTTGGGGACGTCGTCCCGATGCCCCATGAACCGCACCTGGTCGCCCAGGTTGAGGGAACGACGAAGCGCCTCGACGTCAGCCGAGGCGTTGCCTCGGCGCCCGGCGACGATCACCCGAAGGCGGGGTCGTGTCGGGAGAAGCCTCGCTGCGGCCTCGAGCAGGTACCGGTGACCCTTCTGGAACTCGTGCCTCCCGACCGTGACGATCACCTCGTCGTCCGAGGCCCATCCGAGCGCTCGCCTGGTCGCCAACCGTCGATCGGCCGACGGAACCCCGAGCCGTTCGGGGTCCCGCCCTCGGGGAACGACGGTGATCCGATCCGGCAGGATCCGAAGGTCATCCACGGCCGCCCGCTTGACGCTCTCGCTGACGGCGTGGAAATGGGTGGTCATGTTCCTGGCGGTCCACCCGTCGACCCATCGGGCGGCCCGGAGGCTCAGTCGGCGAACGTTGGGATCGCGGAGACGAACCGCATCGTAGGGCGTGTTCACCAGACTGGTGACGAGGGCGGCATCCGAACCGGCCGCTGCCACCCTGCCGGCAACGTCCGACTGGAAGATGCTTGTGTGCACGATGGCGGGGCGACGAGAGCGGATGAGTCGGCGGAGCGACACGATCCGCCCCGGGAGACCTTTCCCGCGGAGGACCTGGACCTCCACGCCCGAAGACCGGACGGCTTCCTCGACGCCTTCATCGCGGGCGAAGAGACAGGTGATTACCGGGTCGATCTCGTTCGCCCCGAGCCACGGGAGCAGTTCCGCGAGCGAACGCTCGGCTCCTCCGGTCCCCAGGCCGTTGATGACGAAGAGGACCTTCATCCTGGCGTCATCGGTCACAGCGCGTACCCCAACCGCTCCGCGGTCGTGCAATGCGCCCGGATCAGCTGGATCTCCTCCCGCCACTGATCTTCCTGTTGCGGAGGTTGGATCCGGGCACGATTTCCACGGAGGTCCGTCCCCAGGAACTCCCCGAGCTCGTCGAGAATGGCCTCGGGCTCCGTGAACCAACGCTCGTATCGCACCGCAAGCACGTTCGGCCTCTCCAGGAAGGGAAGCACCCGGGCGTTGATGTAGTCGTAGAGACGGATGCGGCGGATGGCTTCGTCGGCGGTGCTCGCGCGAAGCTCGGCGTTCATGGCTCGGTTGAAGGGGATGTCGTAGTCGCACCCCTCCGCCAGGCTACCCCCAGCCTTCCGATACGAGGCGACGACCTCGAACGGGTGGCGAAGACACACCACGAACTTCGTGGCCGGCAGGAGCTGCAGGTACCGCCAGAACGCGGGCCACTTGATCCCCACCAGGCAGTTGTCGGGACACCGGACTGGCACGGCGCACGCGCCCTCGGTGCACCAGCGGACCCCGCCGTCACGGGTGAGCGTCGTCACGTCGAGCTTGCCCCGGCGGAGGTGGCCCGTCTCCTCCATCTCCTCGCGGAGCGAGCGAAAGAGATGAGCGGGGGCGACGCGCATCCCATCCCACGGCTCCATCACCGTGATACACCGGGGTGGCTGGAACAGGGCTGCACACAGGAGGCTCGTGCCGGTCCGAGGAGACCCGCAGATCAAGAAGTCGTTCGGGCCCGGAGCCTCCAGCGGACGTGGCAGCCGCTCTGGGTCCAGCGTCAACGTCTCCGAGAACCTTCGCCACCGTCGGTGGTCGGGGGAGAGCAGGCGACGCACGCTCCGCAACCCCGCCCGGGCCCGAGTGGCCGACCCGCGACTCACGACATCCCTCGAAGGCGGTGAACGGCGGGGTGCAGCCCGCTCAGGATGATCCGGAGCCGATCCATGCCGGTGGCATCGCCGACCCGCAGACGGGAGATCCGCAGCGGATCCCGAAGGGGGACGGGCTGGACCCGATGGTCGAAAAGGAAGGCAGCCTGGTACCCGAGCCCAAGGAGGACCTCCTCGGCCCTCGCATCCCAGTCACCGTTCGGATACGCGAACGCCCTCGGAGGGTGCCCCAGCGCGGTCGTCAGCACGTCGTGCGCCCGGACGATCTCGTCGACCGCCTCCCGGTGGGAGGAGTGGGCCAGGCTGACGTGGCTGTGGGTATGGTTCCCGATCTCGATGCCGGCCCGCTCCAGGGAGCCGAGGTCGTCACGAGCCAGCTGTGGTGTCGGTGTCGGCGAAACGGGGCTGGACCTTCTGAGCTCATCGATCACCCGCACTCGTTCTCCCGTGGGCAGGCCTTTCAGGATGCTCACGAGCTCCCCAGGACGGCGACCTTCGAACCCGCGGGGGTATCCGCCCGCCCGGACCAGATCCTCAACCTCATCCCACCAGAAGGGCGTGGCCGAATCGAGGAGCCCCGGGATGACGAACGCCACGCCGGGGAGTCCATGCTCCCTCAGCGCGGGCATGACGCCATCGATGAGCGATCGATCCCCGTCGTCGAAGGTCAACAGGAGCGCCCGACGAGGCAGGGAGGGGCCTCCTCGTGCGGCGTCGATCACATCCTGCAGCCCGATCGGTCGCATGTGTCGGCGGAAGAGAGCCACGTGCTGCTCGAACCGGTCCGCGTCCTCGATCCCGTGATAGGCGAGGACGGCGAGCGTTCGCTCGGCGCGCCATCGGAAGGCGACCTGGGCGGGGCTCCACCGGAGCGCACGATCCACGCCAGTCCGGATCCCGGCCTTCACGGCGATCTTCCGGTCCGGCGAGCCCCAGCTTTGGAGCGCTTCCCCAACAGCCGGTTCTCGATACCGTGAAGGGTT
Source organism: Actinomycetota bacterium (assembly GCA_050692915.1). Taxonomy (GTDB): domain Bacteria; phylum Actinomycetota; class UBA4738; order UBA4738; family CALAEC01; genus CALAEC01. The sequence goes on from JBOGVU010000008.1 coordinate 46,591, forward strand.
CGCGCGAACTCCGCGGCGACCACCCTTCGGCCGATGGTGACACGAAGCAGCAGGGAAGGCCGAGCGGAGGTCCGTCCGTAGCCGAGTTCGTTCAGCGTGGGACCAGCGATGAGCTCGACCCCCGCCACCGCGTCCGGAGTGAGCTGCTCCCGCCAGTCCCTCACACGAGATGGCGGACGATGGAGGTTGCGGTGCTGCTGAGGCACGGGGCCCCCGAACGCCTCCTCGACCCGTTCGTGGTATCGAAGCATCCGGTCGTCGAACTCCAACCCGATGAACTCGCATACGAGTCTCAACACGTCTTCGGTTTGCTGCGTCAACTCCTCGTAGCGAACCTCGATATAGCGGCCTGGACCGACGAATCGGCCGCCCTCCCGGGCTCGGCGCACGAACCGCCTCCACTTGAGGGCTGCCGCTTCCAACGTCTGCGGCCCAACCGGTGCGTCAACGTACGAGAGGGCCACGTCCCTGCCGTCACGGATGATGTGGATGAACCTGGCCTCCGGGAAGAGGCTGGCGAGCTCCGGCATGGCCAGGGCGTGCACGGGCGACTTGTTCCCGTAACGCGTCTTTCCGCGCTGCGCCGCGTACCAGGAGAAGATGGCTCGGATGGCATCCGGAAAGGTGCGTGGTTCAGCTTCCGAGAGAGCTCCGCGGATCTCCACGAGCTCACACCGCAACTCGCGGGAGATCAGGGGTCCGAAGTCGGCCACCAAGCGTTCGATGTCGAACCCATCGGACCGTTCATACCGACCTCGGCGACGTCCCCCCGAAACCACGAAATGGGTCTCGTTCGGGATCGCCATGTCGGGATGCGAGTCCAACATCGCCCGCAGGAGCGAGGTGCCCGACCTCCCCGATCCGACGATGTAGGGGAACGGAGTCGTCTCCGTCTCCACCCGGGTCATGCCCGCCCTCTCCGGTCGGGCAACGTACCCGCGCGGCGCGTGAGACGCCCGAAAGCCTGGGGGTGCACGATCACGGATTCGACACGTCCCACGTAGCCTCAACATGAACGGGAGCGAGCCTGGCCGTGGCGGGAGGCGCCGCATCAAGATCGGGTCCGACCACGTCGAAGTGCGCGATGGGGTGCCATGGAAGCAGCTCGCGCCCCGGTGCGTCGTAGATGCCCGCCCAGACGTAGTACCGGCCGCGAGGCAGCGGCAATCGGGGGATCGAGCACCGAACGGCCGTCTCGATGCCGTTCAGCTGGACGTCGCGCCTGAGGACGAAGATGGGCATCGCCGGGCCTTCGCTGACCCCGAGGAAGATCCGACCGGCCCTCGGCTCGGAGCTCTCCACCACGGTCCGGATCTCGAACGGCTCCTGGGTGCGGGGAGCTCCCCCGTTGGCACCGGAGGCCTCGGCCTTCATCAGGTGAACCAGCCCTTCGACCCGATGATCCGCTTCGGCCGCCTCCTCGATCGACTGGCGGTAGCCCCCCAGGATCTCGCGGATGGGTCCGTCCGCCTCGACCTCACCCTGACGCAGCCAGATCCCCCGCTCGCACGTTGCCTCCACCGCCGCGAAGTCGTGCGAGACGAAAACGAGGGTCGTCCCCTGACGGAGGACCACCCGCATCCGGTCGAGGCACTTCTGCTGGAAGGTGGCGTCACCCACGGCGAGCGCCTCGTCGACCAGCAGCACATCCGGCTCCAGGAACGCCGCGACGGCGAATCCGAGACGCATCTGCATGCCGCTGGAGAAGAACTTGACCTGACGGTCGATGGCATCCTCCAGCTCGGCGAACGCGACGATCTCGTCGAAGCGCTGGGCGACCTCCTTCCGGCGGAGCCCGAGCAGGGACCCCGTGACGAACACGTTCTCCCGCCCCGTCAGGTCGGGATGGATGCCGGCCCGCACCTCCAGCAACGCACCGACCCGTCCCCCCGCGACCGCCGTGCCGGCGTAGGGGTACATGACCCTCGAGAGGATCTTCAGCAGGGTGGTCTTGCCCGAGCCGTTGGAACCGATCAACCCGATCGCCTCGCCGGGCTGGGCCGTCAGGTTCACGTCCTTGAGGGCCCATCTCCACCCCCGGCCACCGCGCCCTCGCAGCCGAGCTCCCACCCGCTGAAGCTCGTCGCGGAGCAGCATGCGGCGGCGGTCGGCCCTGAACCGTTTCCACAGGTGCTCGGTGCGGACGACTCCCTCAGGCAACATCGGCGAATCCCGTCTCCATGCGCTTGAACAGGTAGTAGCCGAGGCTCAGCATGACCAGGGCCGAGACGGCCGCGGGCAGGACCAGGCCCCAGTCGGGGGCAAGGCCGTACAGGACGGCTCGCCGGTAGCCGTCGATGACCGCCCCCAGCGGATTGAGCGTCACGTAGAGCGGCTGGAGCGAGACGGGCACGGCATCGAGCCCGTAGGCGACCGGCGTGGCGAACAGACCGAGCTGGAGGATGATCGGAAGTGCGTGTCGGAGGTCACGGAGGTAGACCACGATCGCGGAGACGATGAGGGCCACCGCCAGGCTGAACACTACCTGGATAACCAGGAGCACCGGCACCCAGTACGACGTCACCTTGGGAAGGAACCCGTAGACGATCAGGAGCGCTCCGAACGGAACCAGGGCAACCAGCATGTCGAAGCCCGCGACCATGACGCTGGCCAGGGGGAAGACCTCTCGAGGGCAATACACCCTGTTGAGGAGGGGGATGTTCTGCACCAGGCTCTGCCCACCCACGCTGACCGAGGTCGAGAAGAAGGTCCAGGGGAGCAATCCGAGGTACGCGAAGACCTGGTACGGCGCCTCGCCGGTATCGATGTTGGCCACTCGCCGGATGAACACGGAGAACACCAGGGTGAGCGCCAGCGGTGTGATGAAGGCCCAGGCCAGGCCGAGGACCGCCTGCTTGTATCGAACCCGCAACTCTCGCTCCGCCAGCGTCCTGATCAGTTCCCTGGCGTGGAACAGTTGCCGGACGGCTTCGATCGGCCGGAACGGGCGCCGGAACCGAAGATGAGCAGGAGGCACGGTCTGCGCTTCCGCTGAGCTCACGCCGGCGTCACCCTCCTCTCGAGCTCGTCTCGGTCCGGAACTCCCCTCATGCGACGCACGGCGCGACCCAGCGGAGGTGCGAGCCTCGGCCCCAGCAGGCTGGCGACCCACCATCCGAGCAGCTTCGGGCGGAGGGGATCGATGAGCACCGCCCGTGAGGTCGCCGCCACGGCACGTCCCCACCGGCCGGCACGGAGGTAGTACATCCCCGCCGAGGCGGTCAGCTTGGCCCGACGGCGGCGATAGTGGCGGAACGTGTCCCGGTGCTTCCGCAACGTTCGCTCGATCGACAGCGCGCTGCGAAGGGTGTCCTCGTGGACGCGCGGACCGGCGTGCGTGTGCATCCGGTACGTCGTGACATCGGCCCCCACCAGGGAGGACGCGGGGTTGAGGCGAAGGAAGAGGTCGTCGTGGTCCCAGGTCCGGATGCCCTCGTCCCAGCCACCGATGGCCCTGATGACATCGACCCGGACCAGCAAGGTGTTCTGGGTCAGGAACGTCCGGCCCTCCGGCGCACGCTCGAGCGAGTAGTGACGGCCCTTCGGCATGGTCACGGGCAATCGGACGTCCGCCACGCCGCCCGCTTCGTCGACGACTTCGATCGCGGTGAGGACGGAGATCGGCGGGGGGAGCGTCGAGCGAGCGGCCGCCTCGAGCGACGTCCGCACCATGTGCGGATACAGCTCATCGTCGTCGTCGAGGAAGGTGATCCACTCCCCCCGAGCGTTGGCCAGCCCGAGGTTCCGCGCGGCGTTCCCCCCCTTGGACTCATCCAAACGGACGACCCGGAGTCGCTCATCCGAGACGGACGGCCGGTAGGGCGGCGTCGAGCCGTCGTCGGCCACGACTACCTCGATGCCCTGTTGGTCTTGGGCGAGCGCGCTGCGCACCGCCCTGTCGACCAGGTGGGGCCGATCGTGCGTGGGGATCACGATGGTGACCTGCGGCCGAGCGTCATTCTCGATCATGCGCTCCGCCCATAATCGGGGCGATCCCAGAGAGGCTCGGACCTCCCGAGGCCCTCCGCGAACCGCCGTTCGTCCAGCCAGATCGGTAGGAGCAGGGCTTCCGGGATCCTCACGAAGGAACCGCGGAGCATCTCGTCGTATCGGGAAGATCGTCGGAGCAGGAGGCGCTTCCCCAGGTCACGCAACGGCTTCGGCACGCTGCCCAACCTTCGCCCGAGGCCGGTTTCCCAAAGCCTCAGCATCGGCCTGGTGAACCCCGCCTTCTCGCTGGTGACGTTATGGGATTCCTGGGGGCGGGGGCGGTGCGACAGCCCGAGGTGCGCCAACACGTCGTCCCACGCGGATCCGGTGATGAGATCCTCGAGCCGCGCGACCAGAACCTGCTCCCGGGGGAACCGGTCGAGGTAGGGGGCCAGGGCCCGGTGGTAGAGGCTCGACCTCAGATAGGGATTCTCCGGATCCTCCAGCGCCTCGACCAGCGGCCGCCGTTCGCGGGACCGTTGAACCTCGTGCCGATAGTGCGACCGGATACGCTCCACAGGGTCGCGCACCAGGAAGATCAGTCGGGCCCTCGGAACGATCCGGGCCATCCGCTCGGCGGCGATCGGCGAGAGCCGGGGGTCCGTGTAGCTGGCCGAGGCCTCTCCGGTGAGCGCGTCGGCATCGGCCTCCGCGAAGAGCGACGCGTACCAGTCCAGGCCACGGCTCCATCGATCCTCGCGCGAGAAGAAGTGGGGCTCTTTGACCTCAGGGAGACGGACCTCGGGCTGTGCTCCAAGCCACCGGAACAGGGAGGTCGTCCCGCATTTCATGGCCCCGATGATCAGGAAGTCCGGCAACCGGTATCCGGTGCTCATGAGATCGACATCTCCCGTGGCGTGGTCATGACCGATTCGTAGATGGCCTCGATCCTCCTGGTGGCGGCCTCGATGTCGAACGCCGCGGCTCGAGCCATGGCCGCCTCCGACATCGTCCGCCGGATTTCGGGGTCACCGGCCAGCGTGGCGATGGCATCGGCCAGCTCATCGGGGCGCCCGGGCGAGACCAGCAGCCCCTCGGACCCCGGGGTGATCATCTCGGGCGTCCCCCCGACCCCGGTGGCCACCACGGGGAGCCCGAGATTCATGGCCTCCATGACCGTGACCGGAAGGCCCTCGTACCACGAAGCCAGCACGAAGACGTCGAAGGCCGTCATGAGGCGGACGGCGTCGGGGCGGAACCCCATCAGGCGGAACCGATCCCCGAGGGCCAGCCGCTCGTGGACCCCCCGGATGGCTGCCTCCTCCGGCCCCCGGCCGATCCCCACGAACCGAACGGGCACGTTTCGGTCGATCACCCTGCGAGCCGCCTCGAGGAGCACGGGGTAGCCCTTCTGCTTGGTGAGATGGGCCACGGTCCCCACCAGGACGTCGTTCGGCCCCACGCCGAGCTCCCGTCGCGCCTCGGCTCGGTGCCTGCGCTCCTCGCGGATCCGCTCGGGGGACACGCCGTGAAGCACCACCTCCACACGCTCCCGAAACGTCGGGTGAACGGACGCCCGAACAGTCCTGGAGACCGCGACGGTCGCGTCGTTCAGCCGGTAGGTCAGCCGGTTGAGCACTCGGGTGGGCGTCCGGTATCCCCACCACGGCAGGTGCTCCGTGTACACCAGGCGGGGCCGCTCCCGGCGTGGCATCGTCCTCAGCGCCGGCCGGGCGAACCCGGCCACGTACGGCGAATGGACGTGCACGACGTCGTATCCTCGTTCACGCACCAGGCGGCGCAGCCGGGACACCCAGCGGAGGTCCCATTCCTGGCCTCCGTCCAGACAATGCACCGGGACGCCGTCGGCCTCGAACTGCTCCACGAGCCCGTCCTTCCACGGCAGCAGGTAGGCGGCCTCGTACCGGAATGCATCCCGGTCTCGGAACTCCCCCATGAGTGACAGGAGGCGCTCGGCGCCACCCAGGCTGAGACCCTTGATCAGCCAGAGAACGCGAACGGGGCGAGGCATGGCTACGACTCCCGACGCGCTGCCATCCGCCGGGCGGCGGTCATCCACCGGCGCACGTAGGACGGCTTCCGGGTCCCGTCGCGCTGACGGAGGAAGTCCCTCTTGGGGAATAGCAGCGCCCGAACGTACGCTGCCTTCGGAGTCACGCCCGGGATGGCCCGCAGGGTGGACACCGCGGTCCCCCCTCGGGTTCGCTGCCCCGTGACGTACGCATCGAGCGCCCGGCGCTCGCTCCGACGTGAGGACAACGCCATGACTCTCTCGGCCCCCGCGGGCATCGGCACGCGGAAGAGCTCGGTGGCCGTGGTCAGGGCGTGCTGAACAACGACCTGGAGGCGCCAGCGCTCGGCCAGCGTGGCCAGGGCATCCCAATCGACGCCGGCCATCAGGGCGATCTGCGTGACATCTCGAACGGTCCACAGGAACGGAACCCGCCAACCCAGCGACGCGTGCACACAGGCGTGGAGCATGAGGCAGGTGTCGTCCAGGCGTTCGAACATCCGGCCCCCCAACGGCAGAGGCGCCGTGTGCTCGAACACCTCGTCCGGCCGGATCCACAGGCCGAACGGTCCCACCACCAGCGTGCGATGGAGGTCCACCTCGATCCCGGATGGGCCCCTGTGGACCGCGGCCTTCCCGAACCGCTCGTCGAACCCCGGACGGGGCTCCGGCAGCCGACGACGCCGGCCGGATCGCTCCAATGCCTCGCAGGCACGCCGCCAGTCCGACGTCCGGACCAGGAGATCGAGGTCACCGAAGGGCCGCCACGAGGGGTCGGGGTACACCGAGTGGGCCACCGCGGGACCCTTCAGCACGATGAAGTCCACGCCCGCCTCCCGAAGGACCGCGCCGACCAGGAGAAGCTCTCGTTCGATAGTCAGGGCCGTCGCCATCGCCTCCCCATGGCGCTTGGTCAGGTCCTCCACCTGTTCGATCGTGAGACGAAGGGCGCCTGCTTCCACGGCGGCCAGCGCCAGGCCGGTCAGCCGATGCACCTCCAGCGAGGCGAGGAAGCCGGACCAGTCGTCTCCTGGAGCGGCGCCCACGTCACGCGGCTCCCCCATCCCGAACGAGGCCACGTCCGCCGGGGTGGCGGTCCGGACCGCCAGGCTAGTCATCGCCATCGGCGACGCGTTCCACCCATCCCCTGGCCTCGAGATCACGGAGCAGCGACTCAACATCGGTCGAGATAACGCCAGACTCGACCGCGTAGATCTCGGCCAGCGCATCGAGGAGAGACTCGAGCGTGCGAGGGGTTTCCAAGAGCTCCCACACCGATCGCGCGGTCCCGGAGAGCAGGTCGATGCCTTCGCGACGCTGCGAGGCCAGCAGCACGTCCTTGTCGACCCTTCGGATCAGGGAACTCGGCGACTGATAGAACAACACGTCGGTCACAGCGTCACCACGTTGTCCCGCCTCGACGGCCCATAGGCGTTGCGGGCGTCGAAGATGAGCCCGGCGTGATCGGCCAGCCACTCGAGATCGAACACGGAGTGGGGTGTCAGCATGGCGACGCAATCGGCGCGCTCCACGACCCGCTGCCTGAGATCCACGCGCTCTATCGGCCGACCATTGAGGACGACAGACTCGACATGAGGATCGCAGAAGGACACGTCTGCCCCGCGGCGAGCGAGGTGTCTCATCACATCGATAGCCGGGGACTCCCTTGAGTCTCCCACGTCCGGCTTGTAGGCCACGCCGAGGACGAGGACCCGGGAGCCCTTCACGGCCTTCCCGGCGTCGTTCAGAACGTCGGCGATCCGAGACGCCGTGTACGCGGGCATCCCGTCGTTGATCTCCTGGGCCTGCTCGAGGGTCCGGAACCGATAGCCCGCGTCCTTCCGGACCTGCCAGGCGAGGTAGGCCGGATCCACGGGGATGCAGTTGCCGCCCACCCCCGGGCCGGGGTGGAAGGTCATGAACCCGAACGGCTTCGACGAGGCGGCGTCGAGGACCTCCCACGTATCGATCCCCATCTCGTTGCAGATCATCGCCAGCTCGTTGACCAGGGAGATGTTGACGTGGCGGAACGTGTTCTCGAGGAGCTTGGCCAGCTCCGCTGCTCGGCAAGAGCCGACGGTGACAACCTTGTCCACCAGCTGCCCGTAGAAGAGCGTGGCGATCCCGGCGCCCTCGGGGGTCAGCGCGCCCACCACCCTGGGGATCGACTGGAAGGCGAACTCCTGGTTCCCCGGGTCGATGCGCTCAGGAGAGTAGGCGAGCAGGAAGTCCGGTCCGGCCCGAAGGCCACCCGACTCCAGGATCTCCCGGACCGGGCCCTCGGTGCAGCCGGGGTAGGTCGAGGACTCGAGGATGACGATCCGGCCCGGCTCGAGCCGGTCCACCACGTCCTGACAGGCTCGCTCGACGTGGGAGAGGTCGGGAGTCCGATCGCGCACCGGCGTGGCCACGCAGATGGCGATCACCTCACATTCGGAGAGAACGTCCGGATCGCTCGTGAAGCTCATCCGTCCGGAGGCGATCCCAGAGCGGAACTCCGACTCGCCGACGCCGGGGACCGTCAGGAGGCCATTGGCGAGGTCCTCGACCCTCTCCTCGTCGATGTCGATCCCAACGACAGGAAAGCCGGCCTCCGCGGCGGCACACGCCAGGGACAGGCCCACGTATCCCTGCCCGACGATGCCCACCCGGGTCGAGCGAGCCAGGATCTTTCGCCGCAGCTGGGCCGTGGTTCTCACAGGCCGTCCTCTCGCCCGAGACCGGCGAAGGACGAGAGCCGGCCCCGCCGCCCCCGCTCCCGTCCCTTGGCGTTGTAGTAGTCGAAGTAGCCGCGAGGGAGCTCGGAGCGTGCGGTCCCGTTGAGTGCCGTGCCAACCACCGGCGCTCCGAGGCGTAGGAGGAGCTCGGTGGTGCGTCGCGCCGCCTCGGCCGTGGTCTTCCCGGCCCTGCCGACCACCAGGACGGCGTCCACGAGCGGAAAGAGGTGTGTGGCATCGGACGCCGCGAGGATGGGGGCCGTGTCGATCATCACGATGTCGGCCACCTCCCGGGCCTCGGCGATGACCTGTCGCATCATCGGCGATGACAGGAGCTCGCCGGGCTTCTCCGGAACGAAGCCGCTCGGCACCAGGCGCACGTTCGGCAGCGGCGTTCGCCAACGCTGGCCGTTGATGATGCTATGCCCGTCTCTCTCGACCCGCAGGGCGTCCGTCAGGCCCTTGCTGTTCGGGATCCCGAAGAACCCGTGGATGGTGGGCCGGTGCAGGTCGCACGAGAGGACCAGCACCTTCTTCCCCACCTCGGCGAACGCCGCCGCGAGGTTGGCGGTCACCGTCGATTTCCCCTCGGCAGGACCCGGACCCGTCACCAGGATCACCTGAGGAGGCGTTGGCAGGCGACGGACCACCCCGGCCGCCAGGAGGCGGAACGCATCCGCCGCCGGCGACTTCGTATCGGTCTGCACCGCGATCCCCGACCGGAGCTTCCACCGACGCACGTACGGGATCTCAGCCAGCACCGGGAGGTCGAAGTGACGCTCGGCCGCTTCCCTGCTGTGGATCCGGGTGTCCACCCGCTCCAAGAGGAACACGATCCCGATCGATGCCAGCAGGCCCAGCACGACCGACAGCAGAAGCCGGGAGGGCCAGCTGCGAACCTGGAAGAAGCCCTGCTCGGGGAGGGGGATCGGGACAGCGTCCTGGATCTTCGTCAACGCGGGCGTCAGCAAGGTGGGGCCGGTGAGCTGCTGGTACGAGGAATCGAGCGCCGCGTACCGACCGGTCAGCACGTCCCGCTGTGCGACCAGCACCTCGTCCCCGGTGGGGTCCGATCCGATCCGGGAGTTCAGGCTGTTGATGTCCTCCTCCAGCTCGTCGAGCTCCTCCTTGAGCCCCTCGGCCGTCTCCCTGGAGCTGACGCTGGTCCGCTCCGTCATGAACGCCATCAGCTCCTGGGCGAAGGTGTCCGCGAGCAGGGCTGCTTGCTGAGGATCCGTGGAGGTGGCGGTGATCCGGAGCAGACCCGTCTCGGGATCCCCGTTCGCCCGGACCGTCTGGGTGAGCTCGACAGGATCGCCGGCGAACCCAACGGTCTTCGCGACCCGCTCGGGGACGTCCCCCACCAGGGCCAGGGCCGCGATCGTTTGAAGGTTGTACACACCCGACCCCGAGAAGGCGGCGTAGGACGTCGTCTGGTCGCTGAGGAGGACCGCTTGGGCTTCGTATGTGACGACCGGGGGCCCGGTGGGAACGATCCGTGTGGTGAGCCACCCTGCCACAGCGGCCACCAGAACCGTCACCGCGACCACCGGCCAGCGGCGGCGTACCGCTCGTAGCAGCTCGGCTGGCTCCATACCCTTCCCGTCTCCTCTCTAGCCTCAGGACGTCTGCTTGACGGCGGGAACGACGGCCTGGTCGGGCCGCCAGGCCATCTCCTTGATACGCACGGCCAGCTCGTCGCTCCGCCCAGCGGCGGCCAGCATCTCGATCTCGCGCAGCCCTCGACGCAGATCCCCCGGGTTCGGGGGCGGCGGGCGGGCGACGTAGATCGCCGAATGCTCGCTGGCCACGGCCTCCTCGGCCGTGTCCACGATCTCCTCGATGAGCTTCTCCCCTGGACGGGCCCCGACGATGGTGATCTCCACGTCCTTGTCCGGCACCCGGCCCGACATCCTGATCACCCGACGAGCCAGGTCGATGATGGTGATCGGCTCCCCCATCTGGAGGGTGAATACCTCCCCGCCGGTCGAGAGGGCCGCGGCCTGGAGCACGAGCTGCACGGCCTCGCGGACGCTCATGAAGAAGCGGGCCATGTCGGGGTCGGTGATCGTGACCGGTTCTCCTCGGGCGATCTGCTTGAAGAACGTGGGGATCACGCTCCCCCGGCTACCCAGGACGTTCCCGAACCGCACCGCGGAGAACAGGCAGCCGTTCCGTCCGTGCAGGCTCCACAGGATCTGCTCCGCCAGCCACTTGGACGCGCCCATGACGCTGGTCGGCCGGATCGCCTTGTCCGTCGAGATCAGGACGAAGCGCTCGGCGCCAACGGCCTGGGCTGCGTCCGCCACGTTGGCCGTGCCGATGAGGTTCGTGAGCACGGCCTCCTCCGGATGTGACTCCAGGAACGGGACGTGCTTGTGGGCGGCTGCGTGGAAGACGACCTCGGGCCGATGCTTCGCGAAGATCGCCTGGACCCGCTCTGCGTTGCGGATGTCGGCCAGCAGCAGCTGCGGCTCGGGGCCGATCCGGAGCGTCCGCGAGACATCGTAGAGGTGGGTCTCGTCGTGGTCCATCAGCAGGAGCTCGGCCGGCTCGAAGGAAGCGACCTGGTGGCAGATCTCCGATCCGATCGAGCCGCCCGCCCCGGTGATCAGGACGCGCTTGCCTCGGAGGATCGAGCGGACCGACCTGAGGTCGGTCTCAACGGGCTCGCGACCGAGGAAGTCATCCATCCGCAGGTCCCGGACATCCCGCACGCTCACCCGGCCTCCCACGATGTCGCGGACCGACGGGAGAACCTTCAGGATGACCTCGGCCTGCTCGCAGCAGGCCACCACGTCTCGGACCAGGTCGCCGGTGGCCGACGGGATGGCCAGGATGACCTGGTCGATGGCAAGCTTGGCCGCCAGGTTGGGGATGTCCTTCCTGACCCCCAGGACGGGGACGCCGTGCAGCGTCCGGCGCCGCTTCCGCGGGTCGTCGTCCACGATCCCCACGGGGTACAGGCGGAGCGCGGGATTCCGGACGACGTCCCTGAGGACCATCTCCCCCGCGTCGCCGGCGCCCACGATCAGGACCCGCTTCGTCTCCGAGGCCTCGATCCGACGACGGAAGGCGAACAGGCGACTCTGGAACCGAATGGCGCCGAACCCGAGCAAGGCCAGGAACCCGCCGAACACCACGACGGACAGCGGGAGCAGTCGACCGTTGCCCCCGAAGGTCTCGTTCAGCACCACGACCACAGCCCCGGCAGCCGACGCTGCCCAGATGACCCTTCGGGCCTCCTCGATGCTCGCGTACCGCCACATGTGCCCGTAGAGCCGGAACCCCAAGTTCGCGGCCAGGTGGACCGCAATCAGGAGGGGGGTGAGCGTCCAGAAGGTCGTCCAGTAGCCCGAGGGAACCGCGCCCTCGAACCGGAGGACCAGCGGGAACAGATAGGCCGCCAGGACGACCGCGACATCGAGAATGGCCAGGGGGGCGTCCTGCCGCAGATGGGCCACGATACGGCCGGGCACCGTCTCCCGTTCCGAGACGCCCAGGTCGAAGTCGTTGGCCGAGGTTCCTGTGGGCTCCATGAGAGACCCATGGTAGGGACGGCCCCTGCGCCTCTCGTCGTGCGACCTGCGTATCTTGTTTACGGCGGAATGCGTATGCACTCCTACGCACCCCGGGGGAAACTGGGAGCCCTGATGGACGTTCACCCTGGAACCCATCCCACCGAGCCCGGCGACGAGAGCACGTCCGGGCCCATGGCCGTGCCCACCGGGTACCGTCCATCCAAGGTCGCCGAGGTCCTGGAGCTCGACATGGGGGACGGGCTGATCCTCTACAACCACGACTCCAGCCTGGTCCACCACCTGAACCCGTCCGCCGCCCTGATCTGGCAGCTGTGCGACGGGGAGGCCACGGTGAGCGATCTCGCCCGCGAGGTCGCCGATGAGTATTCGCTGGACGGCTCCCAGGTCGAGGTCCAGGTGGCCTCGGTGATCGCCGAGTTCGACGCCCTGGACCTGGTCGAGGACGTTGAGCCTCCGTCCCCGAACGGAGATCGGAGACCGTGATGAGGGCCTACGTCCGAATTCGTAGCTCCGCCGGAAAGGGCGGGCTGACCTGCGGTTTCGTTGCCGGCACGGCGGCCTCGCATCGGGGAGAACTTACGCCCGCCTGCGTATCGTCAGACCCCGCCGGGGTCCCCTACCATCGAGAGGCGGAACGAGCCGACCGGCCGACCGCATGAGGAGACGTTTTCCCATGGGTGACAAGCATGGAAGCGAACTGAACCGCCGGGAGTTCCTGCGCAAGGCCGCCGTCACGGGGGCCGTGGCCTGGGCCATCCCGGTGATCCAGACGGTCGCCGCCAGTCCCGCGGCCGCGGGAACGCCGTTCTGCGGCCATTCCGAGTGCATCGCCGCATGCATCGCCGGTCGGTGCGGCGGCCTGACCGGGGGTGCCCGGGCGGCGTGCAACGCCTTCTGCCAGTCGCAGTGTGATCAGCTGTGTCCGCAGGTGCCGGGGACCGACCGGGAGTGCACGAACCCCAACGTGTGCAGCCCGACGGCCTGGCCGCCAGCCTAATCTCAGTAGTCGGCCCCAGCTCGAGCGCTCCGGTTCGTTCGCGCCGCCTACCGCGGCCCTGGCAGGAGTATCAGGTGATCAGCTCGTCGATCGCGCTGGCACGTTCCCGGGGGGTGCCGCCGTCCAATCGATAGGCCGTGGCCTCCCGGGCGATCTGGGAGAGCCGTACCAGGCCTCGCTCCCCATACGTGGGCATGTTGAACGAGTTCGCCGCGAGATGGTGGACGGCCTCCGCCCGTGACATCCGGCTGAGCCGTGGCGGCCCCTGGTGGTCGCTGGTGGGGAACACCACGAGCCGGACCGGTCCAGGGGCCCCCACGACGGCATCGATATCCTCCGGTTGGATGTACCGCTTCAACAGCCCGGCGCTGAGACCCCCTCGATCCTGGAGCCGTTCCGCCAGTCCTGGGAAGAACTCCAATGATCCATCCGTGACCCAGATCCGCTTCGGATACGGGTAGATCCGACCGGTGGCCGGATCGATGGCACCCAGCTCGTCGGAGAGGTAGTCGAACCCCGCCTCCAGCAAGGCGATCGTCAGGCTCGACTTCCCGCTCTCCGGAGGTGCGGGAAGGATGACCGCGCCCCCCTCTCTGGCCACGGCGCCGGCGTGCAGCAGCAGGAAGTCACGGGTCCGCTTGGCGACCAGCGCGTGCAGATCCCAGATCGCGTAGTTCAGGAGGTCGTCGGCCGCACCGACCCGCTTCCGGTCTCCGTTCCGGACGTACTGAAGCTCCTCCGAATCCGAGGGCCGACCATCCTCCGGGTAGAACCAGGCCACGAACCGGCGGCGGGCCGGAACCGGTCGGCGGAACGGGGCCAGGTGCCACCGGAGGGCCTCGGCGAGCCCCCCATGCGTGCTCCGTACGTTCACGGCCACAGACAGAAGCCGGTAGTGGTCATCGACGACCCAGCCTGGGTCGAAACCGGCATCCCCTCAGCCGCCGCTTGTTCGGATCTCCTCGGTTGCTTCCTCGTCCATC